>DVKO01000047.1 GCA_018715985.1 Candidatus Enterenecus avicola | reverse complement strand
TCAACACTGAGCGATTTGAGCCCCTCCATTTTTCGCACAGAGCGGGATGCAATATTATTTTTCAGCACCAGAAGTACCGTCTTTTTATTCGGCTCGCTGAACACAGGCGGCTCCAGAAAATAAGATTTCATATGCAGACGGGTGTATTAAAGGTAGAGCGGCAGGTGCAGCGCATCCACAAAAAACTGGTGGTCTCCCAGCCCAAGACCAAAGCCTCCAGCCGAAGCCTGGTTCTCCCCCGCCCCATCCTCCACGTCCTGCTCCGGTATCGGAAGAGCAGCAGCTCCCGATGGATGTTCCCCTCCCCCAAAAAGAAGGACTCCCCTTTGGACCCGGCAGCAGTACGAAAGAAGCTGTCCAAGGTGCTGGAGCGGTCGGGATGCAAACACGTCCGCTTCCACGACCTCCGCCATACCTTCGCCACCAACGCCCTGGAGCATGGCATGGACATCAAAACCTTATCCGCCATCATCGGCCATGTGTCCAGCGCCACGACACTGAACGTCTACGCCCATGTCAGCGATGAAATGCGCCAGAGAGCCGCTGACCGCATCGACCGGGGCATTGCCGGGGTGGAGCCGCCTCCCAACGCAAGACCCCGCAGGCAAGCCGCAGCCACCCCCTTCCAGGCGGTGAAAGGCAAATACCGCAAGCCGGGAACCGGCTGTGTGACCCAGATCAACGACCACCTCTGGGAGGGACGGTACTCCCCAAAGGTCAACGGCAAGCGCATGGCCCGAAACATCTACGCTCCCACAGAGGCAGAGTGTGAGGAAAAACTGGCAGTACTAATCGCAGAGATGAGCCAAGAACTGCTCCTCCTCAGAGCTAAGAAAACAGCAAGCTGAGAAAAGCCACACTCCGGAAGAAATACTTCTGGAGTGTGGCTCTTGTATCAACATTTAACTTAAATCGCTTCTCTGAGGGGATCCTCTACAATGGGACAGGTCTCATACAGCTGGCAAGGGTCAAGGTCAATGCAGGTGCAGGGGTCTCGGTTTCCGTCCACATCCCACGCCACCGTATCGTTTAAGACGGTCAGCCGATCCCGGAAGAAATCGGCATCCTGTAAGGGCGCAAACACGCCACCCTTTTGCACTAGTGGGGATGCGTCCAAAAGCCGCACGGTGCCATCGTGGAAATAGACATAGACAGAATAATTTTGTCCAGCCACAGCCTGGACAACCTTTGGGATCAACTCCATAGCGGCCTCCTTTCTCAGATCAGGGGATTGTTGCGACTGTGGGGGGGCATCATCAGCCCCACCTTCTTATTCAGCATAGCAAATCAAAGGCATTTTTACAACCAAAATCAGCCCCAGCGGTTTGAATTTCTTTCGAATCCGGAATCAGAGCGTTATTATTCCTGTCTGTGACTAAACTGTGGTCAAAACTGATATGCGGTCAGGGCTCGCCCCGTGAATACCTCGAAAAAATAAAGAAAAACCGCTGTTTTCTCTCGAAAACAGCGGTTTTTATGGTGGACGATACAGGACTCGAACCTGTGACCCCCTGCACGTCAAGCAGGTGCTCATACCAGCTGAGCTAATCGTCCATTTCTCACGGGCGAATGCTATTATACATAATCCCCCCATTCTTGTCAACACCTTTTTTCCATGTTATAATTTTTCCGACTTTCATATCATTGTCCACGAGGTGATACCATGAAATACGCTCTGATTACCGGAGCCTCCGGCGGCATCGGCGCCGCCACCGCCCGGGCCTTTGCTCAGGCCGGGTACGGCGTGGCCCTCCACGGCTTCCGCCACCCAGACCGCCTCCACGCCCTGGCCCAGGAACTCTCCCAACACAACGTGCCCGTGCTGGAGGTGTGCGCCGACCTGTCCGACCCCGCACAGGCAAAGTCCATGGTTGACAATGTGTTAGAAAAATTTTGTCAACTTGACATTTTGATTTGTTGTTCCGGCCTGTCCCACGTGGGTCTCCTCAGTGATATTGACCAAGAAAACTGGCGCAGACTGTTCGGGGTCAATGTGGACGGGATGCACTTCTGCTGCCAGGCCGTACTGCCCCACATGATCCACCGCAAGGAGGGTTGCATCATCACCGTGTCCTCCATGTGGGGTCAGGTGGGGGCCTCCTGTGAGGTGGCATACTCCGCCACAAAAGGTGCCGTCATCGCCTATACCAAGGCCCTGGCCCAGGAGGTTGGCCCCTCAAATATCCGGGTCAACTGCATCGCTCCCGGGGTCATTGCCACCGAAATGAACGCCCATTTGTCCTCCCAGGACCTGGCCGCGCTGGCCGACGAGACCCCCTTGGGCCGCATCGGCACCCCCCAGGAGTGCGCCGCCTGCGCACTCTTTCTGGCCTCCGACGGGGCCTCCTTTGTCACCGGTCAGGTGCTTGCCCCCAACGGCGGATTGGTGGTCTGAACCGAGTGTCCGTCACTATGCTACACAATGACCGTCCTCCACGGACGGTCATTGTGTATTTTTCTGGTTGACAACTTTCCGCCTCAGGACTATAATTGTCAACAATCTTACCGATGCTTGCAACTTGTTCCAATCGGTAATATAGGGAGGTTATGAAATGAAAAAGAGACAAATTACAGCCATGCTCATGGCGGGCGCCATGTGTATGGGTATGCTGGCCGGCTGCGGCAACAAAGACGATGGTCAGACCGGTGGAAGCAGCGATACCTTCACCATCGGTGTTGTAGGCCCCCTGACCGGAGATGCCGCCATTTATGGTACCAACGTGCTCAACGCCGCACAGATCGCTGTGGATGAGATCAACGCCATGGACGGAGACATCAAGTTCAACCTCATCTCTGCCGACGACGTCAACGATCCTGAGACCTCCGTCAACGCCTACAACAAGCTGATGGACGACGGGATGCAGCTGCTGGTGGGCACCGTCACCTCCAAGCCCGCCTTGTCCGTGGCCCCTCTGGCCTATGAGGACCGGGTGTTCACCCTCACCCCCTCCGCCTCCGGCGACGATGTGATTGAGGGCAACGACAACGTCTACCAGGTGTGCTTCACCGACTCCAACCAGGGCAGCCGCTCCGCTCAGTACATTGACGAGCACTTTGACGGGGCCAAGATCGCCATCATCTATAAGAATGACGATCCCTATTCCCAGGGCATTCGGGACACCTTCGCCGCTGAGGCTAAGACCCGCGGCATGGACGTGGTGTATGAGGGCACCTTCGACAGCTCCAGCCAGACCGACTTCAACGTCCAGCTCACCGGCGCTCAGTCCGCCGGAGCAGACCTGCTGTTCCTGCCCATCTACTACACCCCCGCCTCCGTCATCCTGACCCAGGCCAACGCCATGGGCTACGCCCCCACCTTCTTCGGCGTGGACGGCATGGACGGCATTTTGACCGCTGACGGCTTCGACGCCTCTCTGGCCGAGGGCGTGTATCTGCTCACCCCCTTCTCCGCCGATGCCCAGGACGAGGCCACCCAGAACTTTGTGACCGAGTACAAGGATCGCCACGGCGAGACTCCCAACCAGTTCGCCGCCGACGCCTATGACGCCGTGTACATTCTCTATGAGGCCATCAAGGCCTCCGGCGTCACCCCTGATATGTCCAACGAGGAGATTTGCGACGGCCTCATCCAGGCCATGGGCGATCTGTCTGTGGTGGGCCTGACCAGCGCCGGGTCTGAGATGACCTGGGACGACAACGGCGCTGTGTCCAAGGACCCCGCCGCCGTGGTCATCAAGGACGGCACCTACGTCACTCCTTGACGCGCCCATCCAATCCCATAACACAACAGAGCAGGCTGCCGGACTCCGGCAGCCCCTCTGTGTTTCTATCCCAGAAGCCGGCACGGGACTGTTTCCGTTCCGGCTCCTGGAATAGAGGAGAAAAAGAGAGGATCGAGAGCTTATGGAATTTCTATCGTATCTGATCACCGGTATCAGCCTGGGCAGCATCTACGCCATCATCGCCCTGGGCTACACCATGGTCTACGGCATCGCCAAGATGCTCAACTTCGCCCACGGCGACGTCATCATGGTAGGCGGCTACGTGGCCTTCTACTCCATGACCTATGCCAGCAGCTCCCTGCTGGGGGCCTCCCCCTCCGCGGCAATGGCTGGACTGTCCACCCTGGTGTGCGTGCTGCTGGCCATGGTGGTGTGCACGGTGCTGGGCGTTGTCATCGAGGGCCTGGCCTACCGTCCCCTGCGGGAGGCGGGCAGCCTGGCAGTGCTCATCACCGCCATCGGCGTCAGCTACTTCCTGCAAAACGCCGCCCAACTGCTCTTTGGGGCCAACCCCAAGAACTTCACCCCCGTCATCAGCGGCCAGCTGACCCTGTTCGACGGCCAGCTGCGCATCTCCTATGTGGCTCTGCTCACGGTGGTGGCCTGCATCGTCATCATGGTGTGTCTGACCCTGTTCACCAGCCGCAGCAAGATGGGCAAGGCCATGCGGGCCTGCTCCGAGGACAAGGGCGCCGCCCAGCTCATGGGCATCCACGTCAACCGCACCATCTCCATGACCTTTGCCATCGGCTCCGCCCTGGCCGCCATCGCCGGTGTGCTGCTGTGCTCCTACTCCCCGGTGCTTCTCCCCACCACCGGGTCTATGCCCGGCATCAAGGCCTTTACCGCCGCCGTGTTCGGCGGCATCGGCTCCATCCCCGGCGCCTTCCTGGGCGGCATTCTTCTGGGCATCATCGAGTCCATGGCCCAGGCGTACATCTCCACCCAGCTGTCCAACGCCATCCTCTTCGCCGTGCTCATCGTGGTGCTGCTGGTGAAGCCCTCCGGTCTGCTGGGCAAGTACGTGCCTGAGAAAGTGTGAGGTGGCGGATATGAAAAATTACTTCAAAAACATGAAATCCATCACCAAGGTGGACTACGCCACCTATCTGGGCGTCATCGTTGCCTTTGTGGTGGTAACCCTGCTCCAGTCCGCCGGACTGCTCAACCGCTCCATGTCCGGTATGCTGGTGCCCATCTGCTGCTACATCTGCATGGCGGTGTCCCTCAACCTCACCGTGGGCATTCTGGGCGAGCTGTCTCTGGGCCACGCGGGTTTTATGAGCGTGGGCGCCTTTTCCGGTGTCATCGTGTCCATGAGCCTCCAGAGCTCTGTGCCCAATGAAGTGGTGCGGCTGGTGCTGGCCCTGGTGGTGGGCGCAATTCTGGCGGCCATCGTGGGCTTTGTGGTGGGCATCCCGGTGCTGCGGCTCCGGGGCGACTACCTGGCCATTGTCACCCTGGCCTTTGGCGAGATCATCAAGGGCATCATCAACTGTCTGCTGGTGGGCTGGGATGAAAACGGGCTCCACATCGCCCTGAACATCGACGGCACCAAGACCATAGACAGCCTGCACCTGGGTGAAAACGCCATCCAGATCATCAAGGGCGCCCAGGGCGCCGCAGGCAACCACCGCATCGCCTCCTTCCCCGCCGGGTTCGTGCTGGTGATGATTACTCTGATTATCGTGCTCAACCTGGTGCGCAGCCGCACCGGCCGGGCGGTGATGGCCATTCGGGACAACCGCATTGCCGCCGAGAGCGTGGGCATCAACGTCACCAAGTATAAGCTCATCGCCTTTGTCACCTCTGCGGCCCTGGCAGGCGCCTCCGGCGCTCTGTTCGGCCTGAACTACTCCAGCATCAGCGCCGATCAGTTCGACTTCAACACCTCCATTCTGGTGCTGGTATACGTGGTGTTGGGCGGACTGGGCAACATCTGGGGCTCCATCATCGCCACCGTGGTGCTCTATGTGCTCCCTGAGGCCCTGCGTGAGTTCTCCGACTACCGGATGCTGGCCTACGCCGTAGTGCTCATCCTGGTGATGCTGGCCACCAACAACAACCAATTCAAGGCCCTGCTGGGCCGCATCCTCCCCAAGGGCAGAAAGGGGGCCGCCGCAAATGGCTAAAAAGGTATTTGAAAAGGGCAAGATGGTCCCGGTGCCCAGCCACTCCATCATCCCCGAACGGGACCTGAACAGCGCCCCCATCCTGGAGTGCAGTCACTTGGGCATTGACTTCGGCGGCCTGTCCGCCGTGAAGGACTTCAACATCACCATCGGCCGCACCGAGATCGCCGGCCTCATCGGCCCCAACGGCGCAGGTAAGACCACCGTGTTCAACCTGCTCACCAAGGTCTATCACCCCACCCGGGGCACCATCCTGCTGGACGGCATGGACACCTCCGGCAAAACCCCCGCCCAGATCAACCGCATGGGCATCGCCCGTACCTTCCAGAACATCCGCCTGTTCAACAACCTGTCGGTGGAGGACAACGTGAAGATCGGCCTGCACAACCACACCCGCTACAACGCCCTGTCCGGCATTCTCCGCCTGCCCAACTACTGGAAGCAGGAGAAAATGGCCCACGAGAGCGCCATGGAGCTGCTGTCCATCTTCGATATGCAGGACCTGGCCGCCCACAAGGCGGGCTCCCTGCCCTACGGCGCCCAGCGGCGGCTGGAGATCGTCCGGGCCCTGGCCACCAACCCCTCCCTGCTGCTGCTGGACGAGCCGGCCGCCGGCATGAACCCCTCCGAGACCATGGAGCTGATGGAAAACATCGTAAAGATCCGGGACACCTTCCACATCGCCATTTTGCTCATTGAGCACGACATGAACCTGGTCATGGGCATCTGTGAGGGCATCTGCGTGCTCAACTTCGGCCAGATCATCGCCAAGGGCACCGCCGAGGAAATCCAGAACAACCCGGTGGTCATCGAGGCCTATCTGGGCAAACAGAAGGAGGGCTGAGCCTCATGCTGAAGGTCAATGACATCAATGTATATTACGGCGCCATTCACGCCATCAAAGGGGTGTCCTTTGAGGTCAACGACGGAGAGATCGTCACCCTCATCGGCGCCAACGGGGCGGGCAAATCCACCACCCTGCAAACCATCTCCGGTCTGCTCCACTCCCGCACCGGCTCCATCGAGTTTATGGGGGAGAACATCATGGGCCAGCCCGCCCACAAGCTGGTGGGAAAGGGCCTGGCCCAGGTGCCCGAGGGACGCCGGGTGTTCCTCCAGATGAGTGTGGAGGAGAACCTGGAGATGGGGGCCTACACCCAGCCCAAGTCCTCGGTGGCCGGGGGGCTGGAGCGGGCCTATGAGCTGTTCCCCCGCTTGAGTGAACGCCGCCGCCAGGTGGCGGGCACCCTCTCCGGCGGCGAGCAGCAGATGCTGGCCATGGCCCGGGCCCTGATGTCCAATCCCAAGCTGCTGATGCTGGACGAGCCGTCCATGGGTCTGGCTCCCATCCTGGTGGAGCAGATTTTCGACATCATCCGCAACCTACATAAGGCGGGCACCACCATTCTGCTGGTGGAGCAAAACGCCCAGATGGCCCTGTCGGTGGCAGACCGGGGCTACGTGCTGGAGACCGGCAAGATCGTCTCCACCGGTACCGGCGCCCAGCTGCTCAACGACGAGTCGGTGAAGAAAGCTTACCTGGGCGGCTGAAATGACACACAGAAAAAGGCGATGCAGACCAGTTTGGTTCTGCATCGCCTTTTTCTGTGGGACCGTATCGTTGTGTGAAAGACCGTGAGAAAGGATGTCTGCCCTCTTGCCGTCAACCCCTCCGTCAGCCTGACGGCTGACAGCTCCCCTTACACAGGGGAGCCTTTGCCTTGGCAGGGACCAGAGGCCCCGCATATTTCACGATCCTATCTACCCAAGCACAATGGCGTTGATGGCCTCTTTCAGGCTCACCACGGCGGAACGCTCCACCAGGCACATGGTCTCCCCGTCCACCTGGGCCAGGCAGTAGGTGCCGTCCTGGCGGTAGAGGGTGATGTCCACCGTGGGGAAGTTCTCATCCTCCAGATAGAGGGTGAGCTGCACCTCCTCCCCGCCAGCGGGGGCCTGGTCGGTAAAGCTGCTGGCCGTCAGAGCGGTGATGGCCGAGGTAAAGGAGGTGGCATCCACCTCTTCCCCGTCATAGCTCCACACGGAGCTGTCCTCCGCCTGGTCGGCGGTGAGGGTGTACTGCGCTCCATCCATGGTCACATCCACCTGGTAGACCTGGGTCATATCCCCGGAAAACACCTCCTGGTGGCGCAGGTCGTCGTAGGAGGCCGCCAGGAGGGCCTCATAGTCCTCCTCGGTGATCTGATAGATGATGGAGGAGTCCCCCACCCGCACATAGGCGGGCACGTCCACGTCCTCTTCTTCCTCCTGGGCCAGTTCCTTCTGGGACTGGGTCCGGGACACTGCCAGAGTAAAGGTGTCCTGGGCGGTATTGCCGTCCTGGTCCTCCTGAGTGTAGGTCACATTCACCGTCAGATCCGGGTCAGACAGCCCGTAGTCGGCCAGATCCTCCTCCGTGGCCTTGTAGTCCACGTAGTTGGTCAAACTCAAAAACCGCAGGGTGTTGAGGTACCCCTCGGTGCGGGTGGTGCTCAGAGGCAGATCCCCGTCCCGGACAAAGTACACGTCGTCGGCGCAGTAGGTGTGCACGCTGTCCTCCAGGTAGTAGATGGCGTAGTCCTGGGCCCCGGCAAACTGGATGTCGGTCACCCCTTCCAGATCCGGCGCCTGGTCGTGGCGGATGAGGTCGTCCAGCTGGGCGTCGTATTCCTCCAGGGGGTCATGGGACACCAGGTACACATTTCCGTCTCCGATGGAGAGATACCGCTGCTGGTCCATGGTGCTGTAACTGCCCAGGGTGATCTGGTAGCTGTCCTCCCCGGTGGTCAGGTCGATGGTGCACACCGGCTCCTCCAGGCCATACTGGCCGAAGTCCTCCACATTTTCAATGACAAAGGACACCCCCAAAGCGGAGAAGGGCTCCAGCAGATTCTCCATCTGGTTTTCATCCACCGGGAATGCCTCGTCCCCGTCATACACCCAGTCCCCGTCCCGGTGGAAGGAGAGGGTGTTGGCGTCGTAGGTCCAGGACAGGGTCTCCACCGAGTCCGGGTCGATCTCCAGGATGATCTCGTCGCTGTTGCGGATGTCCTCCTTCACCTCCTGGTAGCGCATCACCCCGAAGGTGAGGGCGCTGGCTACCACCAGCACCGCCAGGAGCACACCCAGCTTTTTATACCGCTTCATGCTGCACCTGCTTTCTTCTCACCATTACCCCGATGCCCACACCCAGGTACACCAGGGGGAACACCCCGATCATCACCGTCTTGAGCAGGGAGGCCACCGAGTCGCTGATGGTCAGATAGTTGTAGTCCAGAGATTTGCTGCGGATAGCAATGGCCTCCCGCTCCCCAATGAGGTCTGCCAGGGCGTTCATGGTCAAATCCAGATTGGCCCCCGAGGAGTAGGCATTGCAGACATCGGTGAGGTAGTCGGAGGAGGAGAACCACACCATCTGTCCGTCGTTGCCGGTGTCGATGGACACCCCCAGGGCAAAGGGCCCGTCGGTGTCCCCCTCCTCCTTTTCATAGGTGGTCAGGTCAAAGCCTGCCGCCTTGCTGAAGGAGGTATCCGAGGTGGTCAGCAGGGTGGTGACGGCGGAGCTGGTGCTCTCCGAGGTGGTCAGGCCCTGGGCCAGAGAGAAAATGGGGTGGTACCCCTCCTCCACCAGGGCGTCGGTGATGTCGTGGGAGGACAGCTCGGGCATCACCAGGTAGGGATAGCCAATGGCGTAGTGCTCCCGATCCTGCTCCACCACAATGCCGTCCACCGGCTTGACCCCGTACTCCTCCAGCAAGGTGTAGAGATTGGTGAGGGTGCCGTCCTGGGTGGAGCCTGCCATCACCAGCAGCTTGCCGCCGTTCTGGGTGTAGTCTGAGAGCAGATCCCGCTCCTGGGTGGAGATGTCACTGGTGGGGCCGTAGATCACCAGGCAGTCGGCATCCTCGGGGATCTCATCCACCGTCAGCAGGGAGAGGGTGTCCGTCTCCATGTTCTCCTTCTCGATCTGCTCGGTAAAGCCGGCGGGCAGGTCAGCCTCCCCGTGGCCCTCCACAAAGTACAGCTTGGGCAGCTCGTCGCTGACCACATAGTCAATGGCGGAGGTGATGGCCCCCTCCCCGTCAAAGGAGGTGGTGGTGGAATAGGTGTATACATCCAGCTCCTGCACGTAGATGTCCTCATAGGGCACATAGCGGGAGCGGTCTCCGCACTCCACAATGAGGCTGTTGTTGGACACCGTTTCGTCGGTGTACTGCTGGGTGAAGGTGGGGTACACATCCGGGTTCTTTTTCACCACTTTGATGTGGTCGGACAGGCTCTCATACTTGTCCAGCAGATTTTCAATCACGTCATTCTCCTCCCCCGACTGCACCACCCAGTAGATGGTCACGTCCTCTTCCAGGGCGTTTACCACCACCTTGGTGTTGCTGGTGATGGAGTAGAGCTGGGTGGCGCTCATGTCGTACTTGGTCAGAGTGGTGGGCAGAGCGGACACCAGCACGTTGAGCACCACCAAAATAGCCAGCACCACGGCGGTGAGCACCAGGGAATAGCCGCCCCCCTGCAACGCCTGATGAGGGGCGTGGAGGGACGCCTTCCAGTTTTCCAAAACCTGTTTCATCAGTTGTACCTCCGTTTCTCCAGGGACTGCACCGACAGGAAGAGGAAGAACACCACGATGGAGAGGTAATAGAAGATTCCTGTCAAATCGAACACCCCGTTGACAAACACATAGAACCGCTCAAAGAGGGACAGCTGGGTCATCAGGTTGGGCAGCAGCCCTTCCAGCACGGCGGCGTCCACCTGGTAGACCACAAACACCGCCGCCATGAGCAGCGCCGCAACGGCAATGGCCAGATTCTCCTGCCCCGTCACATGGCGGATGACAAAGCCCAGGAGGATGGCCAGCACCCACAGGGCAATGAGGGAGCCCAGGGCCGTGGTGGAGATATACTCGGCCAGCTGCACGGAGTAATAGTTGAGCAGAATCACCGCAATACCCAGCCCGGCAGCAAAGCCCTGGTTGTCGGTGAGGGAGGAGAGAAATACCCCCACGGCAATGAGGGCAGCCCCCAGCACGAAAAAGGCCAGCAGGGAGCCGTAAGCGGTGGGCAGATACACCTGGCCGTACTGGGAGAAGATGAGGGGATAGACGGCGATGATGCACAGGGGCACCAGGTACACCGCCAACAGGGCCAGATACTTGCCCAGCACCACCTGGGTGGTGGAGATGGGCAGGGAGTAGAGCAGCTGGTCGGTCTTTTGCTTGCGCTCCTCGGCGATGACCCGCATGGTGAGGATGGGCACAATGACCACAAACACCAGGCAGCCGAAGTAGAGCACATACTCAAAGTTGCTCACCGCCATCTCCAGGTTGTACATCATGGCGCCGATGCCCACAAAGCACAGGAGAAACGCCCCGAACACATAGGCGGTCAGGGTGTGAAAGTAGCTTTTCAGTTCATGAATCCAGACGGCGATCATCCCTCGTCCACCTCCTCTTCGTCCTCGTCCGGCTCCTTGGCCTCGGTGAGCTCCAGGAACACGTCCTCCAGGCTGGCCTTTTTCAGGGTCAGCTCCAGCAGGGGGATGTCGCTTTCCGCAAAGGCCCAGAACAGCTGCCGGGTCAGCTCATAGGGCTGGGGGTGGCTGGTCTTGCAGCGGGTCTGGGTGTAGCCCCCCGGCTTGTTCTGGTGGGAGATGTCGGTGAGAGTCTCCAGCCGGGCCAGCACCGCCTCCACCTCTTCCGGCTCTGCCTGGGTGGTGAGGACAATCTCATTCTCGCCCAGCAGCTGCCGCTCCAGGTTCTCCGGCCGGTCAAAGGCCACCAGCTTGCCGTGGGCGATGATGAGGATGCGGTCGCAGATGGCCTGCACCTCCGAGAGGATGTGGGAGCTGAAAATCACCGTGTGGCTCCGGCCCAGCTCCCGAATGAGATCCCGGATCTCCAGGATCTGAATGGGGTCCAGCCCCACGGTGGGCTCATCCAAAATGATGACCTTGGGGTTGCCCAGCAGGGCCTGGGCGATGCCCACCCGCTGGCGGTAGCCCTTGGACAGGTCGGCAATGCGGCGATGTGCCACCGGTTCCACCCCGGTCTGGTCCATGACCTGGGCCACCTGTCCGTGCAGCTCCTCCCCCCGCAGCCCCTTGGCCCGGCCCACAAAGGTGAGGTACTCCACCGGGGACTCCCCCAGGTACAGGGGGGGCTGCTCGGGCAGATAGCCGATGAGGCGCTTGGCCTGTTTGGGCTCTTCGAAGATGTCGTGCCCGTCGATGAGCACCCGCCCCTCCGTGGCAGACAGGCAACCGGTCATGATGTTCATGGTGGTGGACTTTCCCGCCCCGTTGGGGCCCAGAAACCCATACACATGGCCCTGGTCAATCTCAAAGGACAGGTCCTGCACCGCCGTGAAATCACCGTACCGCTTGGTCAAGTGTTCCACTTGTATCATAGAAAGCCTCCATTCCGCCGCTGTGCGCGGCATGACTCAATCCGAAGGCATTATAATCCATCAGTCTGAAATGACGCTGAAACAAAAACAGCCCTCCTCAAACGAGGAAGGCTGTTTCAATTCTGCATCCGCTCAAAGGCTCCCCTGTGTAAGGGGAGCTGTCAGCCGTCAGGCTGACTGAGGGGTTGACGGCTCTCCGGTGGAAGTCAATCCCTCCGATTCGTCGGTGCGGACTGAGTATCCCTCGCCTCGCCCCTGAGAGGCGGGGCAAGTCTCGCTCACGCCGTCGCACCTCCTCTCCCCACCAAACCCGCTTGCGCTGGGCTTTGGCGGGGGCCCCGTAACGCCGGGCCACCTCCCTTTACACAAGGGAGGCTCTTAGCACGGCAGAAATTTGAGGGCCTGCATTCTTCATGATTCGTTATTCATTCTTCATTTCTAAGCGACAGGCAGCTCCACCTGGAAGGTGTTCACACCCTGACCGCTGGTGGCCCAAATGCGCCCCCGGTGGCGCAGCACAATGCTCTGGGCAATGGCCAGCCCCAGGCCGAAGCTGCCGTTGCGCGCCCGGGTGGCATCCCCCCGGTAAAACCGCTGAAAGATGTGGGCCAGATCCTGGGCCGGGATCTCCGGGCCGGGGTTGGACACGGCCAAGACGCACTTGCGCCGCCCTGCGTGGCGCAGCTCCACCACCGTTTTTCCGCCGGGACTGGCATACTTGCGGGCGTTGTCCAGGAGGATGTCCACCACCTGGCGCAGCTCTCCCTCGTCTCCGTTGACGGCGAGATGCTCCTCCCCCCGTCCCTCCAGCTCCAGCCCGGCCTCAAAGAACACCGCCTCGTAGGTGAGGACCTGATCCCGCACCAGTTCTCCAAAATCCAGGGCGGCGTACTCTTGCCGGCCCTGGGGATGGTCTCCCTGGGCCAACTCCAGCATCTGCTCCAACAGCTTGCGCATATGCCGGGCCATGGTGAGCACGTTGCCGGACAGCCGCTCCCGGCTCTCTGGGTCCACACCCTGGCGCTGGAGCAGTTCGGCGTTGGTGGTAATCACCGTCAGCGGCGTTTTCATCTCATGGGAGGCGTCGGCCACAAACTGCTTTTGCTCCCGCCACGCCTGTTCCACCGGCCCCACCGCCCACCGGGCCAGCAGCATACTCAGGCCCAGAAAGATGAGAAAACTGGCCGCCCCCACCACCACGCAGGTGCGCACCAGATTGTGCAGGGTGGCCTGCTCGCTGGTGATGTCGGCGAACACCAGGGTCTGATTGCCCGGGGTCACCACCCGACAATAGCGCAGGTTGTACTCCTCCAGCACCCCCACCGGACCGTGGGCGTCCAGCACCGCCTGGGCAACCTGCTGCAAAAACTCCCCGTTGGACAGGTCGTAGTAGCCGCCCCCCGCGTCCACGATCTCCCGATCCGGCCCCAGCTGCAAGGTAAAATAGGGCAGGCGCACCTGGTGGGCCTGCTCGGTGGGGCTGCCCTGCCGCACCGGGTCCGCGGCAATGCTGCGCATCATGGCAATGCTCTTGTTCTCCAGGTCCATGCGGGTGAAGGAGTAGAGCAGGGAGAAGATGACGCAGAGCATGAGGGTGACAATGGTCATGTTGATGAGGACAAACTTCCAGCGCAGCCGTTTAATCATGCTCCTCCACCTCCAGATGATAGCCCAGCTTCCGCACCGCCCGGATGCGGACGTTGGAGCCGATGCTGCGGAGTTTTTTGCGCAAAAATCCCACGTACACCTCCACGTGGTTTTCCACCGCCTCCGAGTCGTACCCCCACACCCGGGCCAAAATGAGCTCCTTGGACAGGTTCTTCTCCCCCGACTGAAAGAGCAGACGCATGACGTCAAATTCCTTGGCGGACAGGCGGATCTGCCGCTCCCCGCACACCAGCATGGAGGTGGACAGGTCCAGGGCCGTGTTGCCAAAGGTCACCTCGTCCACCTGGGCCCCCTGGCGGCGGAGCAGGGCGTGGATACAGGCCAACAGCTCCCGGGCGGCAAAGGGCTTGGTGAGATAGTAGTCCGCCCCCGCCTCCAGGCCCTGGACCCGGTCCTCCAGTTGAGACCTGGCGGTGAGCATGAGAATGGGGGTGCCGCAGCGGCTGGCCCGCACCTTCCCAGCCACCTGGTAGCCGTCCAGCTTGGGCATCATCACGTCCAGGATGAGCAGGTCGTACACCCCCAGCAGGGCGTACTCCGCCCCCATCTCTCCGTCATACACCGCATCCACCTGGAATCCGTGTCCCTCCAGCAGCTCCTTCAGGGCATCGGCCAGCATTCTGTCATCTTCCGCAATCAAAATTTTCATGTGTGCACCCCCACCCGGTTCTGGTAAGAGTATACTACTCTCTTTTGCTGAAATGTAGCTGAAAGCTCCACTGTTCACAGATCATTTACAGGTGAAACACCATCTTTTCAGGGTGGCTTCAGAGATGCATGGTATCTTTTTGGCACAATCATCCCGGAGCCGCGCACAGCATCCACGCCGCGGCAGACGCTGCGGATGTGCCCGGGACACTGTGACCGCCGCCCCGGCCCCGGAATGTTTCCCCATACAAACACTGACGCACAGTCCAAAGCGGCGGACTGTGCGTCAGGCAATTCTATGAAGTTTTAGCGGCCCATGGCAAAGAGGTTGGCCTCGGTGGAGAAGTTGGAGACAGAGTAGAGCACCAAC
Source organism: Candidatus Enterenecus avicola (assembly GCA_018715985.1). Classification (GTDB taxonomy): domain Bacteria; phylum Bacillota; class Clostridia; order Oscillospirales; family Oscillospiraceae; genus Enterenecus; species Enterenecus avicola. The sequence continues at coordinate 9,458 of DVKO01000047.1, read as the reverse complement.
ACCTGGTCGATGCCGTTTTCCTCCACATATTCCTTGACCGAGTTCAGGTTGTAGCGCACGTCGAACAGGTGCACCTCCTGGTAGCTCTGGGCCAGGAAGGGAGCCAGGGAATCCGCGTAGGAGTCCCGGATCACCAGCAGCTTGCCCCCCTCTGCCCGGGGATTTTCCAGCACAGCCAGCGGCTTGTTGCCCCCCAGGTACATGGAGTACTTGTCCTTTTTCTCCAAAAAGCTCTCGTCATACAACACCCCAGGCTCCGGCTGCCCGGCGGGATAGGCGGTGACGGTGATTCCCTGGGGGCTGACCCAGGTGTAGATCTCGTCCGGGCGTACCCATCCCGCCCCGCTGGAGGAGTAGGTGGTGCCATAGAAGGCGTCGCTGACCCGGGTGGGCTCCCCTGCCGGGGTCACGGCCTGGACGCCCAGGGCCTGGGCCAGGGCCTGATAGCCCTGGTAGGCGCCAAAGAGGCTCCAGTGGTGGTCGGTGCGGTAGAACACATCGTCCCCGGACAGGGCGTCTCGCAGGTCAATGTCCGTCACGTCCTCCCCGGTCAGGCCCATGGCCTCCTGGGCGGTGGAGCCGTCGTCCACCAGGGGGGCCCGGTCGGGGAGCCGGTCGGCCCACACATAGCTCTTGTCCGGGATGAGGGCAAAGTACACAGGTACGTCCACGTTGGCCCCCAGCTGGTTGACATACCCCACCCGCAGGGCCAGGTCGTCCTCCGAGGGCTTGGTGTACTGGGTAAAGAGAGTCTGGCCATCGGTACCCAGGTATACCCCGTTGTTCTCCTGCTTGCCCACCAGCCGCTCACACCAGGCCTTCATCTGGATCCACTCATCCCGCAGGGGGAACTGGTCGATGACGTACTGCTCAAAGTCCTCCATGAACTTCCCCGACTTCAGGGTGGACAGGGTGGGCGGGACAAACTTGGACAGGTAGCGGTTTTCCTGCTGGGAAAAGTCCCGATCCGGGAGGATGAGCAGGGCTGCGCCAAAGCCAAAGATGAACACGCAGAAGAGTGCGGTTATGAATGCAGCATACTTTTTACTCACAGCGGTTCACCTCCTTAGAATCGGAAATAGAGGAAGGGGTTGTAGGTGCCGTCCACCAGATAGGCGGTGGCCACCACCAGGGCCAGACACACCAGCACCGGCAGCAGGGGCTTCCACACCTTGGCGGGGATCTTGCGCCACACCTTGGCCGCCAAGGGAGTGGCCGCCACACAGGCGATGACCAGCATGGGCAAGTAGTTGAAGAGGTAGTACAACGCCGAGGTGTTCACCAGCCCCGCCCCCATGCCAAACATGGCCTTGAGGTAGAGCCCCATGGCAGAGAAGTCCTCCACGGCAAAGATGGCCCAGCCCACCACAACCACCACCACACCATAGAGGTGGGAGAGGGCCGCAGGGGCCTTCTTCAGGTATTTGCCCAGCCACAGCTTTTCCAGCATAATGAAGCAGAAGTAGTACAGGCCCCAGATGAGAAAGTTCCAGCTGGCGCCGTGCCAGATGCCCGTGGCCGCCCACACCACCAGGGTGTTGAAGATCAGGCGGGCTTTCCCCACCCGGCTTCCCCCCAGGGGGATATAGAGATAATCCCGGAACCAGTTGCTCAGGGAGATGTGCCACCGACGCCAGAACTCGGTGGCGGATTTGGAGATATAGGGGTAGTTGAAGTTCTCCATGAACTCGAAGCCCAGCATCCGGCCCAGGCCGATGGCCATATCCGAGTAGCCGGAGAAGTCAAAGTAGAGCTGGAGGGAGAAGGCAACGATGCCCAACCACGCCCCCAGGGTGGTCAGCTCCGCCCCCGGGGTGGCCAGGTACACGTCCCACAGCTTGCCCAGGTTGTTGGCCAGCAGCACCTTCTTGGCCAGGCCCACGCAAAACCGCTGCACGCCCAGAGCAAACCGCTCCACGGTGTGGTCCCGGTGCTCCAGCTGGGCATCCAAGTCCTTGTACTGGAGGATGGGGCCGGCAATGAGCTGGGGAAAGAGGGTGACGAAGGTACCGAAGGTGATGATGTTCTTCTGCACCCGGGAGTCCCCCCGGTACACATCGATGGTGTAGCTCATGGTCTGGAAGGTATAGAAGGAGATGCCGATGGGCAGCTCCAAACCCAGCCGGGGCATCACGTCCAGCCCCAGCCCCGCCAGGGAGCCGGCGATGAAATCCCAATACTTGAAAAAGCCCAGCAGCGCCAGGTTGAATACCACCGACAGGGCCACCGCGATCTTGGCCCCCCGCTGATTTTCCTTTTTCTTATACCAGGTCACCAACAGGCCAAAGGCATAGTTGGCGGTGATGGAAAGGAGCATGATGATGATATACACCGGCTCCCCCCAGCCGTAGAAGATCAGGTTTACCACCATCAGCACCGGGTTTCGCCACTTCAAGGGGGAGATATAGTACAGCAGCAGCACCGCTGGCAGATACAAAAAGAGAAAATACGGGGTAGAGAATACCACGGAAGTCACCTCGCAAGACAAAATTGCACCTTATAAAGTAACACGAGGTGTTGCCAAATGCAACACCTCGTGGGGATCCATTCCGAAGCCTGACATATTTTCTGCCATATGCTCAAAATGTGAGGCTTCCAAAGGCCATTCACCAGGAAAATTAGGCAAACAGGCCGTTGAAGGCCTCCACAATGGCGTCCTTGTCGGTGCTGACCACCAGAGCCACATAGTTGCCATTCTCCACGATCTGGGCGTTGTTCTGCCAGATCTCAATGGTCTCGGGGTAGAAGGTGCCGCCGTTCAACATATTGTCAATGCGGGCCTGGAAGATGTCCTTGACCTTGGACACATCGTCGGCGTTCTTCACCTGCACCAGCACCATCTCGCTGTTGTTGACACTCATCATGGACACATAGGGCAGGCACTGCTGGGTGTCAATGTCGCTGAGCCCGGCGTAGTTCATGTCCAGAATCTGCTTGCCCATCTCATTCTCACTGTCCAGCAGGGCGGGCATCTGCTCTGCGGTGACGTACTGCTCGCCAAAGGCAGCCAGATCCACGGGCTTGGGGGTGGCGGTGGGCTTGGAAGCGGTGTTGCCGCAGGCCACCATGGAGACGGCCAGAGCGGCAGCCATGGCCAAAGTCAGAATTTTCTTCAACATTTTGCAATTCTCCTTTATACGTTCATCGTTTTGTCGCTCAGGGCCTCTCTTGCCCTGCTGTATGCTTGGACGCACCCCAGGCAAAAAAGTTCCCATTGTGCGAAAAATTTTTTACTTCCATTTTCAGTAAATATCGTATATAATGTAAAATATCGTTTTTTTGTTGAAATCTTAAAATTCATAAAATTTACATTGTTAATTTTTCCACTATTTTGTGCGAAATTCATAGTTTTTTCTTTCGTCCGAAAAAAAGTTATTTTTTTTGCCATTTTCCCTATTTTTTCTCTTGTCATTTGCTTCATAAACGAATATAATGTCCATGGTTGAAGGAGGAGATTATGGTCAATATTGTTTTGGTCGAACCGGAAATTCCACAGAATTGCGGAAATATCGCCCGCACTTGTGCCGCCACCCGGTGCCATTTGCATCTCATCGAGCCCCTGGGGTTCGACATCAGCGAAAAAGCGGTGCGCCGGGCCGGACTGGACTACTGGCCCATGGTGGAACTGACGGTGTACAAAAACCTGGACGACTTTTTCTCCCAACATCCCCAGCCTGAGCTATGGCTGGCCACCACCAAAGCCCCCCGGGATTACTCCCAGGTGTCCTTTTCCGACGGCTGCTGGCTGTTTTTCGGCAAGGAGACCGCCGGACTGCCCCAGTGGCTGCGGGAACAGTACCGGGACCGCTGCATCCGCATTCCCATGCGGGAGGATGCCCGGAGCCTGAACCTGTCCAACTCGGTGGCCATCCTCACCTATGAGGCATTGCGGCAGCAGGGCTTTCCCGGCCTATCTGGGACAGGCTCCATGGCTGAGGACGGATGATTTTGTTCGCAATGGGATTGCGAAACGCAGGGCGAGTTTTCCCTGCACCCCAATTTTATATACCATAAGGTAATATTTTCCCTGTTACTTTGAAAGGAGCCTGAACATGAACTACAACAAAAAGACTGTCAAGGATCTGGATGTAAAGGGCAAAAAGGTGCTGTGCCGCTGTGACTTCAACGTCCCCCAGGACAAGGCCACCGGCGCCATCACCGACGACAAGCGCATTGTGGCTGCTCTGCCCACTCTGAAGTACCTGCTGGAGCAGGGTGCCGCCGTCATCGCCTGCTCTCACCTGGGCAAGCCCAAGGGCGAGTGGAAGGAGTCCCTGACCCTGGCTCCCGTTGCCAAGCGTCTGAGCGAGCTGCTGGGCTGCGAGGTCATCTTCGCCAAGGACATCATCGGTGAGGACGCCCAGGCCAAGGCCGCTGCTCTCCAGCCCGGTCAGATCATGCTGCTGGAGAACCTGCGCTTCGACATCCGCGAGGAGAAGAATGATCCTGAGTTCGCCAAGGCTCTGGCCGATCTGGCCGATGTGTACGTGTCCGACGCCTTCGGCACTGTGCACCGCGCCCACGCCTCCACCGCCGGTGTGGCCGCTTACCTGCCCGCCGTGTCCGGCTTCCTGATTGAGAAGGAGCTGGAGATCATGGGCGGCGCTCTGGCCAACCCCAAGCGTCCTCTGGTTGCCATCCTGGGCGGCGCTAAGGTCTCCTCCAAGATCGGCGTCATCAACAACCTGCTGGACATCGCCGACACCATCATCATCGGCGGCGGCATGGCCTACACCTTCGTCAAGGCCATGGGCGGCACCGTGGGCACCTCCCTGCTGGAGGCCGACCGTCTGGACTACTGCAACGAGATGATGGCCAAGGCCAAGGAGAAGGGCGTGAAGTTCCTGCTGCCCGTGGACACCCTGTGCGCCGCTGAGTTCTCCGCCGATGCTGAGCCCCAGCTGGTGGACACCATGGCCATTCCCGACGACCGCATGGGCATGGACATCGGCCCCAAGACCATCGAGCTGTTCTCCGACGCCGTGAAGGACGCCGGCACCGTGATCTGGAACGGCCCCATGGGCGTGTTCGAGTTCCCCGCCTACGCTGAGGGCACCCGCGCTCTGGCCAAGGCTCTGGCTGAGACCAACGCCATCACCATCGTGGGCGGCGGCGACTCCGCTGCTGCCGTGGCTCAGCTGGGCTTCGCCGACAAGATGACCCACATCTCCACCGGCGGCGGCGCTTCTCTGGAGTTCCTGGAAGGCAAGGAGCTGCCCGGCGTGGCTTGCCTGCTGGATAAGTAAGAAGCGCGAGGATAGACGCATAGGGCCGCTAAGCCCAGAGCGGATGGGCAAAGCCCAGGGGTGGCACACCTGCCTCCCCGGGTTTGCCCGGAGTCGGCGGGCTTAGAGGCCCGGCTATGCGTCCAATCCGAGCGTGATCCCCATATGCCCCACCCCTATACAGAAAGGACGACATTCTGATGAATCTGAAATATCGTAAGACCATCATCGCCGGTAACTGGAAGATGAACAAGACCCTGTCCGAGACCCGCGCTTATGCCGAGGCCCTCAAGCCCCAGCTGGGCAAGCACAAGTGGTGCGAAGTGGTGCTGTGTGTTCCCGCCGTGAACATTCCCGGCGCTGTGAAGCTGTTCAAGGACACCCGCCTGGCCATCGGCGGCGAGAACTGCCACTACGAGGCCTCCGGCGCCTTCACCGGTGAGGTCACCGTGGAGATGCTCAAGGAAGTGGGCGCCAAGTACGTCATCATCGGCCACTCCGAGCGCCGTCAGTACTACAACGAGACCGACCTGACCGTGAACAAGAAGGTCCACGCCGCTTTGGAGGCCGGTCTGCGCCCCATCGTGTGCGTGGGCGAGAGCCTGGAGCAGCGTGAGCTGGACGTCACCGAGGAGCTGATCACCTATCAGGTGAAGATCGCTCTGGCCGGCCTGACCGAGAGCCAGGTGCGCCGGGTGGTCATCGCCTATGAGCCCATCTGGGCCATCGGCACCGGCAAGACCGCCACTGCCGAGCAGGCTGGCGCTGTGTGCTCCCACATCCGCGGCGTGATCCGCAAGCTGTACGGCGCCCGTGTGGCCCGTGCCGTGACCATTCAGTACGGCGGCTCCATGAACGCCAAGAATGCCGCTGAGCTGCTGGCCCAGCCCGACATCGACGGCGGCCTCATCGGCGGCGCTTCCCTGAAGCCCGACGACTTCATGGCTATTATCAATGCTGCAAATCAGGAAGCATAAGTGAGGCGTACGAAATGAAAACTCCTACTACCCTCATCATCATGGACGGCTTCGGCATCTCCTCCTGCCAGAATAAGCCCGGAGACAACGCCATTGCCGCCGCCAAGACCCCCAACCTGGACAAGATCTTCGCGGAGAATCCCCATTGCCGCCTGTCCGCCTCCGGCCTGGACGTGGGCCTGCCCGACGGACAGATGGGCAACAGCGAGGTGGGCCACACCAACATCGGCGCCGGCCGCGTGGTGTTCCAGGACCTGCCCCGCATCTCTCTGGACATCGAGAAGGGCACCTTCTTCCAGAACCCTGCCTATGTGGGCGCTATGGACGCCTGCAAGGAGAAGGGCACTGCCCTGCACCTGTACGGCCTGCTCAGTGACGGCGGCGTGCACTCCCACATCACCCATCTCTTCGCTCTGCTGAAGATGGCCAAGGAGCGTGGCCTGACCCGTGTTTACGTCCACTGCTTCCTGGACGGCCGTGACGTGCCCCCCTCCTCCGGCAAGGGCTACGTGGAGCAGCTCCAGGCCAAGATGACCGAGCTGGGCGTGGGCCAGATCGCCACCGTCCAGGGCCGTTTCTACGCCATGGACCGGGACAACCGCTGGGAGCGCGTGGAGCGCGCCTATCAGGCCATGGTCTACGGCGAGGCCCCCTTCTGTGCCGACGCCGCCCAGGCTGTGCAGGAGTCCTATGATAAGGACGTCACCGATGAGTTCATGGAGCCTGTGGTGTGCACCAAGGGCGCCGAGATCAGCGAGGGCGACTCCATCATCTTCTACAACTACCGCCCCGACCGTGCCCGCGAGATCACCCGCAGCTTTGTGGACCCCGATTTCACCGGCTTCGAGCGCAAGAAGGGCTTCTTCCACGTGCAGTACGTGTGCACCACCGAGTATGACGCCACCATGCCCAACGTGGTGGTGGCCTACCCCCGTGAGAAGCTGGCCAACATCTTCGGCGAGTACATCTCCCGCATGGGCCGCACCCAGCTGCGCATTGCCGAGACCGAGAAGTACGCCCATGTCACCTTCTTCTTCAACGGCGGCGTGGAGCAGACCTTCCCCGGCGAGGACCGCTGCCTGATCCCCTCCCCCAAGGTTGCCACCTATGACCTGCAGCCCGAGATGAGCGCTGCCCAGGTCACCGAGGAGTGTGTCAAGCGCATCGAGAGCGGCAAGTATGACGTCATCATCCTCAACTATGCCAACTGCGACATGGTGGGCCACACCGGCGTGTTCGACGCCGCTGTGAAGGCCGCCGAGGCCGTGGACACCGGCGTGGCTCAGGTGGTGGCTGCCACCGCCAAGATGGGCGGCGTGTCCATCATCACCGCCGACCACGGCAATGCCGAGCATATGCTGTCCGAGGACGGCACCCCCTTCACCGCCCACACCACCAACCTGGTGCCCTGCTGCCTGGTGGGTGCGGACGTGAAGCTGCGTGACGGCCGCCTGGCCGACCTGGCTCCCACCATGCTGGATCTCATGGGCCTCAGCAAGCCCGAAGAGATGACCGGTGAGACCCTGATCGTCCACTAAACACCACCCTGATGTGGTTATCCGGTGGGCAGTCCCATCCGGGCCTGCCCACCTGAAGATAACATTCTCTACGATTTGAAAGGAGATTGATTCCCATGAAAAACATGATCGAAATCGTTGACGTCGTCGCTCGCGAAATTCTGGACTCCCGCGGCAACCCCACCGTTGAGGTTGAGGTGACCCTGGACGACGGCACCGTGGGCCGTGCTGCTGTGCCCTCCGGCGCTTCCACCGGTATCTATGAGGCCTGCGAGCTGCGTGACGGCGACAAGAGCCGCTACATGGGCAAGGGTGTGGAGAAGGCTGTTGCCAACGTCAACACCGAGATTGCCGAGGCTCTGATCGGCATGAACGTTCTGGATCAGCCCGCCATTGATAAGACCATGATCGACCTGGACGGCACCCCCAACAAGACCCGTCTGGGCGCCAACGCCATCCTGGGCGCTTCTCTGGCCTGCGCCAAGGCCGCTGCTCAGTCCCTGGGCACCAGCCTGTACAACTACATCGGCGGCGTGAACGCCAAGATCCTGCCCATGCCCATGATGAACATCCTCAACGGCGGCGCTCACGCCACCAACAACGTGGACATCCAGGAGTTCATGATCATGCCCGTGTCCGCTCCCTCCTTCCGTGAGGCTCTGCGCCGCTGCGCCGAGGTGTTCCACACCCTGAAGACCGTTCTGAAGGAGAATGGCACTCCCGCCGCCGGCGTGGGTGACGAGGGCGGCTACGCTCCCAACCTGAAGAAGGACGAGGACGCTCTGAAGGTGATCGTCCAGGCCATCGAGAAGGCCGGCTACAAGCCCGGCGAGGACTTCATGATCGCCATCGACGCCGCCGTGTCCGAGTGGTACAACGAGGAGACCGGCTGCTACGACCTGCCCAAGGCCAAGAAGACCATGACCAAGCAGCAGATGGTCAACATGTGGAAGAAGTTCGCCGACAACTACCCCATCATCTCCCTGGAGGACGGCATGGGCGAGAACGACTGGGAAGGCTGGGGCATGCTCACCAAGGCCATCGGCGACCGCGTGCAGCTGGTTGGCGACGACCTGTTCGTGACCAACGTCTCCCGTCTGTCCACCGGCATTGAGAAGAAGGTTGCCAACGCCATCCTGATCAAGGTCAACCAGATCGGCACCCTGACCGAGACCCTGGACGCCATCCAGATGGCCAACCGCGCCGGCTACACCGCCGTTGTCTCTCACCGCTCCGGCGAGACCGAGGACACCACCATCGCTGACATCTCCGTGGCTCTCAACGCTGGCCAGATCAAGACCGGCGCTCCCAGCCGCACCGACCGTGTTGCCAAGTACAATCAGCTGCTCCGCATCGAGGAGGAGCTGGGCGATGCCGCTCAGTACCTGGGCCGCAACGCTTTCTTCAACCTGCGCTAATCGGTCATTTCCAATGGCTCAAAAACCCCCGCCTTTCGGCGGGGGTTTGAGCGTGTCGAAACAGTTCGACACGCTTCTCAAAAATGCAAGCATTTTTTCGAGGGGATGCAGCCCGCTGCGCGCATAATCGGGTCAAAGGACGACCCGATTCCACACTGGCGGGCTCCAGAAGTGTTTTTTCGATGCTCATGTCCCCGAAAAAAACAGATTTGGTAGATTTACAATACAAGTGCAACACATAACATAAAAAGAGTGACTCATGGGCGATAAGCAGCTAAAATGGTGTTTGCGGATAACCAGAAAGGAGCCTATTTCCATGAG
>DVKO01000046.1 GCA_018715985.1 Candidatus Enterenecus avicola | reverse complement strand
TCCTCCCCGTGGGGGAGGATCTCCGCCGGGGCCAGGTCGCACTTGTTGAACACCTCCAGCCGGGGGGTCTCGGCGGCGCCCAGCTCCACAATGAGCCGGTCCACCACGTCCGCCTGCTCCCGCCACAGGGGGTCAGAGGTGTCAATGACGTGGAGGAGCAAATCCGCAAAGGTCAGCTCTTCCAGGGTGGCCTTGAAGGCGTCCACCAGCTGGTGGGGCAGCTTGGAGATAAAGCCCACGGTATCCGAGATGAGCACGGTGCAGGTGTCCGAGATCTCCAGCATCCGGGTGGTGGTGTCCAGGGTGTCAAAGAGGCGGTTGTTGGCGGGGATGTCCGAGCCGGTGAGGGCGTTGAGCAGGGTGGACTTTCCGGCGTTGGTGTAGCCCACAATGGCCACCACCGGCACCTCGTTTTTCTCCCGCCGCTCCCGCTGGGTGGCCCGCACCCGGCGCACATCCTTGAGCTCCCCTTCCAGCCGGGCGATCTTCCGGTGGATGTGGCGGCGGTCGCTCTCCAGCTGGGTCTCACCGGGGCCACGGGTGCCGATGGCGCCCTCCTGCCGCTCCAGGTGCTTCCACATACCGGTGAGCCGGGGGAGCAGGTACTTGTACTGGGCCAGCTCCACCTGCAAGCGGCCCTCGCTGGTGCGGGCCCGCTTGGCGAAGATGTCCAGGATGAGGGCCGCCCGGTCCATCACCGTCACCCCCAGCTCCTCGGTGAGCACCCGCTGCTGGGAGGGGGAGAGGGGGTTGTCAAAGATGACAATGTCCGCCCCCAGGGACCCCACCAGTTCCTTGACCTCGGCGGTCTTGCCCTCCCCGATGAAGGTGCGGGGCTCGGGGTTGGGGCGATTTTGCAGCACGGTGGCCAGGCAGGTACCTCCGGCGGTGTCCAGCAGGGCGGACAGCTCCTCCAAGCTCTCCTCGGTGGCGTTCTCCTCACCCCTCAGGCTGGGGGCGTTGAGTCCCACCAGAATGGCACGGTTGATTTCCTTGACTTGCGTATCTTCGAACATAGAACCTCCTGTAAATGGGTTACTCCTTCACCAGCGCCTCCACAATCTCGCCGATGTACATGGTGTGGTAGTCTCCCTCCTGATACCACTTCTCCCGCACATCCTCGGGAATGTAGGAGGGGTTCATACGCTGGGCCATGCGCTTGCGGCACACCAGCACCATGTCCGCTTCTTCAAAATACGGGGCGTCCCCCGCTGCTGTGGCCACGGTGAAGCCGCACTCTGCCACCTTGTCCACATCTCTGCCGCTCTTGGACCCGCACAGGGCCAGCTGAGGACGGTACTCAGGGCCAAAGAAAGAGAGGGTGAAATACTCCTCCCGGTCCACAAACTCCTTGGTGTATCGCTGGGGACGGATGTAGGCAATGGCAATGGGGCTGCCCCACAGGATGCCCAGACCACCCCAGGAGGCGGTCATGGTGTTGCACTGCTCCTTGTCCCCGGCGGTGATGAGCATCCACTGGTCACCAATGGCGGAAAAGACGTTGAACTCCAGCTCCTTGGGATCCACTTTTTTCAACATGATGGTAGCCTCCTTATATCTTTGATACTTCCATTATATGCACATCTGCATAAAAAGACAAGGAGACGTTGCCACGCAAGCATCGTCTCCTTGAAAGAAACCATAAGATTAGCCCAAACCGAACTTCTTGTTGAAGCGGCTGACACGTCCGCCGGTGTCCACCATCTTCTGCTTACCGGTGTAGAAGGGGTGACACTTGGAGCAGACTTCCACCTTAATGTCCTTCTTTGTAGAACCAGTCTCGATCACGTTGCCGCAGGCGCAAGTAATAGTGGTCTGCTGATAGTTGGGATGGATGCCTTCCTTCATGGAATTCACCTCTTTCATTTCAAAATAAGTCCAGGAGCGCAATAACTCCATGTAAACGCAATGTGTATCTTACCACGCTTTTGGGAAAAAAGCAAGGTTTTTTTGAAATTTTATTTTACCTGCCAGCTCACATCCCGGCCCAGGGCGAAAAACCACAGCACACACCGGCCCACCGGCAGCCCCAAGGCCTGGGACAGCGCCCGGCTGTATGCCTCCAGCTGGGGACGGTACTCCCGGGCCCGGGCCTCCACCGTATGCTCCGTGACCCGGTCGGTCTTGAAGTCCACCACCGTCACCGTGCCGTCTGCCTCCTCAAACCAGCAGTCCACCACGCCCTGGAGCAGCACCTCCTCCCCCGCCTCGGCATCGGGGTAGTAGTCGGCCGCCGGCACCAGCATGGAGAACTTGAACTCCCGCTCCATCTGTCTGGAGGCCACCAGCCGCTGGCCCAGAGGGGATTGGAAGAAGGCCAGCACCCGCTCCCCGTCCACCGCCTCCCCCTGCTGGGGGGTGATGAACTGGCGGGCCACCAGCCGGGCGATTTCCTCCTGGATCTCCTCCAGGGTGTTGGTGCGGGCAAAGTCCAGGTACTGCATGACCATATGCAGGGCGGTGCCCTGCTGGGCGGGAGTGAGGGGCCGCTGGCCCTGGAATACCGGGCGGCGCAGGGTCACTGAGGGCTTAGCGGGGGCCACCTCCACCCCGTCCTGGGCGGCCTCCGCGTCCTTGTCCCGCCCCTTGAGCTGGGTGGCGGTGAGCTTGGAGGGCATCTGGGCGGACACCTGGTGGGGGTAGCTCCAGGCGAGAGCCTCCTGCCACCCTTCGGGCAGCTCCACCCCCACCTCTGCCTGCCCTTCCTCAGGGGTCTGGCCCACCCGGGCCCCGTCCTCCTGGGTTGGGGTGAGCAGCCGCACATCCCAGCCATACCCCTGCTGAGGGGCGCTGCACGGGCGTTGGAGCCCCAGTTCCTCCCACAGAGGCCCGCTGTCCTCCCGGCACAGGGCGGGGGTGAGGATCCACTCGGCCATACAGGAGGCCCCTGCCACTTGCCGGGGCGGCGGCGGGCACTGGGCCTGGGCCGCCAGCCGCTCCAGCTTCAGCGTTCTGCCGTTGACCCCCATGAACATCACCAGCTTGTGCTCGGCCCGGGTCATGGCCACGTAGAGAAGGCGCATCTCCTCGGCAATGAGCTGCTGGCTTAACCGTAGGGCCACCCCGTCCCGGGCGATGGTGGAGTAGCGCAGCATCCGCTGCCGGTCCACCCGCTTGGGGCCCAGGCCCAGTTCGGGGTGAAACAAAATGGTGGACCGGGTGTCCTCGGTGTTGAACTGGTGCTCCAGGCCGCACAGGAATACCACCGGGAACTCCAGCCCCTTGGAGCTGTGGATGGACAGGATGCGCACCCCCCCTGCGCTCTCCCCCTCCACGGGGACGGGCAAGCCGTTTTCTGCCATGCGGGTCAGGTGGAGGAGAAAGGCCATGAGCCCCTTGTGTCCCCCGGACTCGAAGCGGCGTGCCTCCTCGTACAGGGCCATGAGGTTGGCCCGCCGGGCCGCTCCCTGGGGCATGGCGGCAAAGATGGCGGGCAGGTCGGTGCGCTGGTAGATGTACCACAGCAGCTTGTGGCTGCTCTCCTCGGCGGCCAGGGCCCGCAGCTCACCCAGCAGGGAGAGAAACGCCACGCAGTCCTCCTCGCCTCGCCCTGCCCCCGCCTCCACGGCCTCATACACGCAGCCGGAACAGCCGGTGCGCAGCTGGGCCAGCCGGTCTGGGGTGAAGGCAAACACCGGGGAGCGGAGGACGGCCAGCAAAGGCACGTCCTGCCGGGGGTTGTCCACCACCTGCAACAGGGAGATGGCCACCGCAATCTCGGTGGTGCCGAAGAACTCCCGCCCTCCGTCTGCGCTCCAGGGGATGCCTGCCTCATCCAGGGCGGCGGCATACCAGCGCAGGGTGGAGCCGGGGGAGCGGAGCAAAATCACCATGTCGTCGGGGCGCACACTGCGGTCGCCGATGGGAAGGGCCGAGGCCAGCAGTTCCTTCATGCGCGCCGCCACCAGCCGGGCCTGCACCAGGTCCTTGTTGACCTTGTCCTCCTGCTCCGGGAGGGCGGACAGGTCCACACAGCACAGCTCGGTGGCGTATCGCTCATCCGGCTGCAAATCCTGCCGCCCGTGGCGCAGGGCCTGGTCCTCATCGTAGTCCAGCTCCCCCACGCTCTGGGTCATCACGTTGCGAAAGACGAAGTTGGTGGCGTCCAGCACCTCAGGACGGGAGCGGAAGTTGTGGGAGAGGGGGATGGTGCGCCCCTGCCCCGGCTGAGCCTCCTCCCAGGGGGCAAAGCGGCGGTACTTGTCCAGGAAGATGGTGGGGTCTGCCAGACGGAAGCGGTAGATGGACTGCTTCACGTCTCCCACCAAAAACAGGTTGTCCCCCTGGGACAGGGCGTCAAAGATGGCGTTTTGCACCCCGTTGGTGTCCTGGTACTCGTCCACCATGATCTCCACATACCGCTTGCGCCACTCCAGGGCCAGGGGGGACGGGTTGCCTTCCCCGTCGGTGAGGAGGGCGGCGGTGAGGTGCTCCCCGTCGGCAAAGTCGATGAGCCGGTAGCGGCTCTTGAGCTGGGTAAAGGCCCGGTCAAACTCCGCCACCACATCCAACAGGGAGGTCATGGCAGGGGCAATGGCCCGCAGATCCTCCATGGCCTCCGCCCCGGTGACCTGGAAGCGCTGTTTCAGCTTCTCCAGCTGCTTTTTGCAGGCCTCCCGCAGTCCCTTCACCCGCTCCTTCAAAGCCTCGTCACAGTCTCCCCGCTTGGCTTTGGGGCGCTCAAAGGCCACCCCATCCAGCATCTGGGCCATCTCGTCCCAGCCCTGGGCACGGGCCACCCGCTCCAGGCCATCCATGGTGGTGCCCAGGGTGCCCCCGTAGTTGTTCCACAGTACCGGGTCGTCCTCCAGCTCACTCAGCACCCCTTGCAGGATGCCCGCCCAGTATTGGGCCAGCTCCCGGGCATCGGCCAGGAGCAGTTTCCCCCAGGGAGTGTCCTCCGGGGCGGTCTCTCCCTCCAGGTTAAAGTCCGCCTTTCGATCCATCAGCCAGTCCAGGGGGCTGGCCTGGCTCTGCACCTTGGCGTGGATGCCCAGGATCACCGACTCCAGGGTCTGGTCGTCCCGGTCCCCCGCCATGCTGTCGGCCAGTGCCTGGAACCCTGGGTCGTTCTGGATGTTGGCGTACCGCCCCTCCAGCACCTCCTCCAGGGCCTGCTTTCTCAGCTCCTCCCCGGTGCCCTGGTCGCACAGGCGGAAATCCGGGTCCAGGCCAGCCAGGTGGCCCCACTGGCGGAGGAAGTCCAGGCAGAAGGCATCAATGGTGCAGATCTGGGCCTGATAGACCAGGGTGGCGTTGCGGCGCAGGTGCCGATTGTTGGGCTGCTGGGCCAGGCGGGCGTGGAGGGCAGCGGCGATGCGGTCCCGCAGCTCGGCGGCAGCGGCGTTGGTGAAGGTGATGACCAGGAACCGGTCCACGTCCTCCCCCTGCTGGATGCGCTGCATCAGCCGCTCCACCAGTACCCGGGTCTTGCCGGACCCGGCGGCGGCGGACACCAGCAGGTCGCCCCCCCGGTTGTCCACCACCGCCTGCTGCTGGCGGGTCAGTTCAATTCCCATCTCGCTCACCTCTCATGCGATCTTCCATCCAGGCCCAGAACTCCGCAGCCCGTTTGCCCCGTCTCCGGCGCAGGGTGTCCCCCAGGCACTCCTCAAAGTGGCAGGCGGCGCGGAACTCACACCACTGGCAGGCGTTGTGGGAGGCGTCCCGCCAATAGGGGTCGGCGTCAATGTTGCCCCCGGCCACCTGGGCGGCGGCCTCTCTGAGCACCTGGGTCACGTATTCATCCAGCTCCTCCATCTGCGCCTCATTCACCAGGCAGTCCCGGCTGCGGGAGGACAGGGGCAGGTAGCGGTACTTGCCGTCTTGGGCCTCCTCCATGGCGTCAATCACCGCCGGGTCGTCCAGCACCAGGCCCTGACGGCGCAGCTGCTTTTCCTGCTCCTGAGCCACGGCGGCGGGGTCGGTGTTGCGGCTGCCGTCCACCAGGGCGGTGCGGGCGGGGACGTACAGCACTCCGGCGGGCACCAGCTCCTGATTTCCAAAGAGGGTCTCTCCGTTGCGGCTGAGGGCGAAGAGGTAGAGGAGCATTTGTAAGCCCCGCCCGTCCTCCACGTCCGCAAAGTCAAAGGCTTTTTTGCCGGTTTTGTAGTCCACCACCCGCAGGTAGCGTTTCCCCTCATGCTCCCAGCTGTCCACCCGGTCCACAAAGCCGGACAGGCGCAGGGTCATGCCGTCCTGCTCCACCTCCACCGGGGGCAGCTGTTCCCCCCGGCCAAAGCCCAGCTCCAGCCACACGGGGACAAAGCGGGAGGCGGCCAGCTCTCCGGCCACGCTGTCCACCACCGTGAGCACCGACTGTTTCATGCGCGCAAAGAGCCAGCGGAACCGGGCGGTCTCGTCCTCCAGCCCCTGGAGCACCTCGTCCTCGTACCGCTGGGCCGCCTGTTGGGCCAGGGCCCGGCACTGCTCCGGGGCCGGGTGCTGGCCCAGCACCTCCTCCAGCACCGCATGGACAAAGGTGCCGTAGTCGGAGGGGGCGAACTTGGCCCGCTTCCGGGGCTGGGCCCTGAGGCCGAAGCGGAGGAAGTGGCAGAAGTGGCAGGACTGGTACAAGTCCAGCCGGGTGGCGGACATGGGCACCGCCTTGCCGTACAGGGTGCGCACCCCCTGGGGGGAGAGGCGGCCCCGCCGCCACTGCCCCGCCTCCTGGAGCCGCCCCACCCGCCCGGCCATCTCCGGCAGCTTAGCCAGGGCGGAGCGCACCTGAGGCACGCCGCCCGCCGCCTCCAGGGCGGGGCCGGGGGCGGCCAGGCGGCAGGCCACAGCGGCAGGGTCTCCCCGCCGGGCGGTGGGAAACAGCTGTGTCAGCCGCTCATAGATGAAGCTGGGCCCCCGCTCCTCCCCCGCCCCATTCTGCTGGGCGTAGCTGACATACAGCCCCAACCTGGGCCGGGCACACGTCTCATACACAATGGTCAATTCTCTTCTCAGCTGCTCCTCCTGGCGGGAGGCCAGCTCCACCTCCAGGGCGGCCAGGGCGTCCCGGTCCTGGTCGGAGAAGAGCCCGGCGGCGGGAGCGCAGCTGGGAATGGCATTGGAGTCCGCCCCCAGGAAGAACAGGTATTTGCACCCCTTGTGGGCCATGCGGGGGGCCTCCCCCACGGTGACACGGTCCAGGGACACGGGGATGGCCCCCACGTCGTACTGGCTGAGCACCAGGGCGAAGAGACGGGCAAACTCCTCCATCTCCAGGGGTGTGTCCCCCAGCAGCAGGGCGCACTGCTCCAGCCCCCCCACCACGATGTCCCACAGCTGGCGGTACTGGGCGGCGGTGTTCAGATCTCCCCGCTCCTCCAGGCTGGCCGCCCGCTCCTCCAGGCGGCGGGGCAGGTGGATGTCCTCCAGCAGCTGGTAGAGGGCCTGGGCCCGCCCGGCCCCCGTTTGATCGGGACACTTGCGCATCTGCTCCAGGGGGGCGATGACCCGGCGGCGCAGCCCGTCCAGCCGCTGAATGAGGGCGGTGTCCTCCTCCGAGAAGGTCAGCCCATACCCCTGGGGGTGCATATTCCACGGCTTTTTCCTCGTCCACAGGCTCCCCTTGATGTTCCAGGTGAGCACATAGTTCTCCAGAATGTCCCGCTCCTCTTGCGTCAGCCCCGTGAGATCGGTTTTCAGGTAGCGGAACAGCTCCTCATAGGGGTAGTCCTGGGCGGCTGCGGCCAGGGCGGAGGTGACCAGAGCCAGCACCGGGTGGCGCAGCACGTCCTCCATGGCGCTGAGGTAGACGGGGATGCCGTACTGGGCAAAGACGCTCTCCACCAGCTCTCCATACCCCTCCAGCCGCCGGGGACACACCACGATGTCCCGGCACCGGACGGTTCCGGTGCGCAGCAGGGCCACGATCTCACTGGCCGCCCACTCCACCTCCTGCCGGGGTGTGGCGGCCTGGGCCAGGGTCACCGGGCACTCCCCTTCCCAGGGCTGAGGCAGGGGGCCAAACAGGTGTCCCTCCATCCAGCGGAGAGCTGGGTGGCTGGGCTGGGGCCTGGAGAGGGTCTGCTCCTCCACCCCCACGCCTCCCTGGCGGGCCAGCCGCTTGAGGCGCGAGGCCGCCCGCACGGCGGGCTCAAAAATCCCCTCCGGGTCGTTTTCAGGGTCACACACCAGG
This sequence comes from Candidatus Enterenecus avicola, assembly GCA_018715985.1. Classification (GTDB taxonomy): domain Bacteria; phylum Bacillota; class Clostridia; order Oscillospirales; family Oscillospiraceae; genus Enterenecus; species Enterenecus avicola. Next base: position 10,002 of record DVKO01000046.1, on the reverse strand, counting down.
GCCACGGTGACATGGGCCTGGCCCATGAGCTGCTCCAGCACCCGCTCCTCCTGGGGGGTGAAGTCGGTGAAGCCGAACACGGCGATCTCCTTGCCCACCGCCCAGCCCGTCTCCGTCAGCTGCTGGCAGAGCACATCCAGGCGGCTGCGGGGATCGGCGGCTCCCTGGGCGGCCAGGGCCTCATAGGCGGCGTACAGAAGGCCGATGTCCCGCCACTTGTCCCCCTGCTGGCCCCCCAACTCCTCTCCGGCTGCCAGCAGCTGCCCGGGCTGCACACAACAGCTCTTGCACTCGTCGATGGTGGCCAGCACATGGGTGAGGAAGGCGGGCTTACGGGAGGGAGAGCGGTAGAGGCGCAGCTGGGGTGCACACTGGCGCAGGGCGGCGTACATCAGCAGCATCCGCCCGCCCCCGTCCAGCACCGGGGCGGCGCCGCCCCCTGCCACCTCCCGCAGCCGCCCGGCCAAGCGGGTGAAGGAGAGCACCTCGCAGCTACGGGAGGCCCCGTTGCCCAGCACCCGGCACATAGCCCGCTCGCTCTCATGGGAGTACTGCTCCGGCACCAGCAGCAGGCGGCGCTGAGCCGGGGATTTCCCCAGCCGCTCCAGCAATTCTCTGCGTATTTCCTGCCCTGCCCGGGCATACAATAGGGTGAGCATGGCGCACCCTCCTCTCGTGGGTTGATGGGTTTCATTCTACCGGATTTGTACCGGGAAAGCAATCCGTGAAACCTTACGGCATCTCCCAGCTGATGCAGTTGAGGACACCGCCTTGTGCTGCAATTTCATTGATGCACACCGGTACCACGGGCTTGGAAAAGATATCTTGTGCCTGTGCCACCGCCTCCTCGTCCATGGCAACGCCGAACACAGGTAGAAAGATGCAAGTGTCCGTCTCCAGAAAATTGAGATAGCACCCCACGGCGCTGTCTTTGGGGGAGTAAAAATAGGGGAAGTCTACCACCTGGATGTGATAGGTGCGCAACACCCGTTTGATGCGCCCCTCCAGGCCATATTGGTAGGGGACACGGTTGCCCACTACGGTGTTTTCATCCACAAATCGCACCATTCCGTCCGCATGACCGGTCATATCACTGGGCAGGGATGGAATCAGGATCACCTGGGCCATCAGCTGCTCCTCCAAGGCCTTTACCAGTTCTCCTGGGGCGTATGCAGGATTTTCCCGCAGCACCCGGTCACTGATGACAACCCTTTCCCTGGAGGGGGAGAACACCACATTTCCGCCGTCCAGATTGATGGAGGAATAAGTCGCAGACAGAGAAAGCTGGGGGGCAATGTCCTTCTCATAATCGGTTTTCAGCTCCGGGGTGTCTTGGAGATACCCCGGGTCGTAGCGAAAGGAGACAAAGGTTCCGTCTCGATTTTGGACCGGCATGAAATCTCGCAGCCAGATGTCCTTGGTCCCGGTCAAAAACCGATATGGGATCTGTTGAGACGCAAGTGCGGCGGACAATCTGTCCGCCGCAGCTTGATAGATGGGAGTCGTTTGGAGCAAAGAAGAAAGGTAGAGCATCCGGTCTCTCCCCCTCTCCCTCACTTGAAGAGAAAGCTCTTTGCGGCAAAGCGCAGGGGCTTGTCATCTGGGATGTTCTTGCGCTTGGTCGGCTCCTTCAACTCCGCCTGGGTGCCATCGTCCTCAATCCAGATTTCGGCGTCATCTTTCAGCATATCCATGCCATCGGCACTGTTGGGAATATACAGCCCATCCACCACATTTCGAGGGCCATCATAGGGATCGGCGTTGCAAATCAAAACCCCTTCGGATACATGCTCCTGATAGGCTACCACATCCATACGTCTCCTGTCATTTCCTTTTTTGGTGAACAGGTGCAGGTGCCCACCTTCCAGAGCCTGGGAGGTCTCATGTTTTTCTCGATTCCCGTCTGTGAATTTATCATTTTCTGGATAGGCCTCTGTGATCCGAATCCGGGCCTTAATCACAAAGAGTCCTTCGTCCTTGTTGTCTTTATCGACAACATGGCACAGATTCTTGCCGATCAACTTTTGGGCCAACTCTTCTGCCGGACAAGTGAAGAAATCTCTATCCTTTATTTTTTTGTCAAAGTCCTTCTGCGTCATCCACTCCGGTTTGCTCATGTTATGGTCACTCCTTTTTCGTTTATCTCATTGTTTTCAACGCATTCCTTGCGTGTTGAAACCAACCATTTTCCGGCTCCACTTGAAGCACAAATCCCACCTGACCCAGCAGGTGATTCCGATATCTCTCCACATCTGGCGTCTCACCTGTGAAGAACTCCCCTCTTTGGGTGTGCCTCAGACTGTCCGCCAAACCAAACTTTTGAGCGTAATACAGTTCCTGGCGAAGTCGACGTTTGTACACCCTGGACACCGACACAGTTTCATTGACGGTAAGCCCGGTGACACACTGCCGGGAAGCTCGGGTGACAAAACAGGTTTTGTCCTCGTGGAGGGAAAACCCCATATGCTCCAACATGGTTTGTACCTTCTGGTAGACCATGTACAGGGGATGGTCTGCGGAAAACGTCATGTCATCGCAATAACGGGTATAGGCAATGGCATGTCTCCGGCACCATTCTCCCAGGTATACATCAAACGATTTCATCACCAAATTGGAAAGGGCCGGGGATGTGGGTGCGCCTTGAGGCAAAGCTCCCTGCCAACAACACAGACGTGTGAGCAACACCCCCACCTGCTTGGGAAAATAGGGGCTGCAAAAGGCACTGCGGTACACCTGCGCAAATCGAATACTGCCAAAAAAGTCGGTGATATCCAATTTCAAGAGATACCGCTTTCCCACATGGGGCGCTGCGTTGTCCACCAGAGTTCTCCGGCGGATGTACGCCGTGGCATACGACGAGGGCAAAAAGTGCATCAGGATGTTTCGTTGAATTTGACGCTGCACCGCCTTCAACGCTCCATCCGGAATATGGAGCACCCGCTTCTTGCCGTTTTTCTGGACTATTTCCACCTGGTCATAATGCTCATCCACTTGTTTTACCAGGTCGAACAGCCGTTTGCGGTTCATCTGTAAGAACGCAGCCAGCTGGTGAGTGTCATAGAGAAATGGTAGGCCACGGTGTTCGGCTTGGAACGCCAGCACCATTTGAGTGGCTGTGTACTCCCCAAACTTAGCAACAAACGGTCTGTCCCATTCATGAAAATAAATGGTGCCATCCTCTCGGATATACATACGTTTCCCCACCACTCACAAACCATGATTCCTTGCGGTACCAAAATACTTGAATATCCATTCAAGCCACCGACTTTGCCCGGTCAAAGTCGAACACTGCATCGAAACCCCAGACGGCGACTCACCGCCCCTTGAACCTTTTGTTCCTTGTACTCTACCGCAAAGCATCCTGCTTGTAGGTTTATTCTACCACTGGACCCCAAGCCCAGCAACGTAAAGTTAATCCCAGACCCGCAGAAGAAGGGCGGGACCGCTGTCGCGGGTCTCCCGGTCTCCCACCAAAATGCGATACTCCTGATAGGGCAGTACCTGCACCACCTCCACCGCCTCACGTTTTCTCAACTCTTCCACCAACTCCTGAGTGGACACCTTGGATAAATCCATGTAGCTCATTCCCTTCTTTTGATTTACCAACCCAACCGCCGTTTTCTCCACTTGATGAGTATTTGTGCGTATTTGCGGTGCCACTTTGCCGCCTCTTTGTACTCTTTTCTCTCTTCCATGCACACCGCATAATGAGAGATCCCTGCCTCACAGCCCTGTTGGGCGGATTTCCAGAACCAGTACACCGCCTGTTCCATATCCGGCTCCACCCCTTGTCCATAGCGGTACCGATGCCCTAGGCGGTTTTGAGCCTCCGCATCTCCATGTTGGGCCCCCTCCAAATCTCCTTGAAAGGAATCCTCCCAAGGGCTGGCCTTGGCCTCCAGCAGCTCATCCACGCTCTGGGCATACGTCTCATCTTCCATATATCGCTGTACCATGGCGTTTTCAACGCGGTCCATGGGCGCCGGATGTTCCATGAGGTCGTCGGACACTCCCCGCTGGGCCGCTTTGTACCATCGGACAGCCTGGCGGTAGTTCTTTCTTGTGCCCAACCCATCCTCATAACATATTCCCAACGCAAAACAGGCATCCGTATACCCCTGAGCCGCCGACTTTTTGTACCATGTCAGCGCCTTCGCTGCCGCCCCCTCCTCCGTGGAGGCCGTATACAACGAGGCCAACCGGTACTGCGCCCTGGGGTCATTCCTCCGGTTGGCGTCCTGCCACAGCTCCACCCAATCTTGTACTTGCTGAGAAATCTCCACATCCACGACTTACCACTCCTATTCCAATCTTTTCTGGTTCAGCTCATGGCCATGATACCCCATCCCGTGGGGCATTTTCGCCCCACCTATCTCCTTGTCAAACCGGACATATGCGCTATAATAAACCCATATACCTTGGGAGGTGGGGCCACCATGTACTCGGAGCAACCGAAAAAAATGCTCGTTCTGAATATCCTGGACATTCTCCAGCGATACACGGATGAGGACCATCGTCTCAGCCAAACCCAGATTGCTGAAATCCTGAAACGTGAATATTCCATGCGTGCTGACCGAAAATCCATCCGGCGGAACCTTCTCAATCTCATGGATTGCGGCTACGACATCGAGTACACGGAAACCGTCCGCATGGTTTCGGTCACCAACCCCAAAACCGGGCAAACCACCCAGGAGGAGAGCTATCTCTGGTCCGATTTCTACCTCAAACGGGACTTTACCTCTGGGGAACTGCGTCTGCTCATTGACAGTCTCCTGTTTTCCAGGCATATTCCGTACAGCCAGTGCATAGACCTCATCGAAAAGCTGGAAGGATTGTCCAACATCTACTTTCGCTCCCGGGTCCAACACATTGCCCGAATGCCCCAGGATGCGGAACACAACAAACAGCTCTTCTACACCATTGAGCTGTTGGATGAAGCCATCAGCAAACACCGAAAGGTGGCCTTCAAATACACCGAATATGGAACCGATAAAAAAATCCACGTTCGAAAGCGTTCGGATGGCTCGGAACGGGAGTATGTCATCAGTCCCTATCAGATGGCCGCCCGAGAGGGAAAATACTACCTCATATGCAATCATGACAAGTACGACGACATATCCAACTACCGCCTGGATCGCATTTTAGACCTGCGCATCCTGGATGAACCGGCAAGGCCATTTTCTCAACTGAAGTGGGCCAATGGCAAAACCTTGGATTTGGCCACTTACATGAGAGAACACCCCTATATGTACTCCAGCGATAACATTCACGCCTGTCTGCGCATCTCCAAATCCATGGTCAGCGACGTCATTGATTTGTTTGGTAATGGGGTGGACTTCCGGGATGAGACAGACACCCACGTCACAATGGCTGTTTACGCCAATGAGTTGGCCATTGAGCACTTTGCCAAAACCTTCGCGTCCCAGGTCACCATCTTACAGCCCCCAGCACTGGCACAGCGTGTGGTGGCCAGTCTGGAACAAGCCCTATCCAACTACCGGGCCCTCTGTTCCCCGGTGGTATAGCCGGAGGCCATACCAAAGAGCAAAACCACATTATGAGGCGGTAGTCTCCTAGTCCCAGGGGGTGAGCAGCAGATTCATGTCCACGCTGCCCGGGATGCCCGCCACCGTCCCCTGGTTTCCGTACTGCCACATGGAGAACTGATAGGGGAAGGTGGGGGTGCTCTGATACTGGGCCAACCACAGGTCATATTCGGTCAGCTGGGTCAGGTCGATGCAATCCATCATCCATGCCACATTGCCGTAGATCATGGGGCGATAACCTGCTTGGGCAATACGCTGGCAAAAGGCCTGGGTCACTTGGGTGGCGGTCTCCACGCTCAGGTCATCGGTGCGGGCCGTGTCATAGCCGATCTTCTCCAGGTCAAACACCACCGGGTAGGTGATGGAGTAATCCTCCAGGGCAGAGAGCACAAACTCCGCCTCCTCCTCCGCTTCCTCCACGGTGATGGCCTGGGAAAAGAAGTACACCCCCACATCCAGCCCCGCCTGGGTGGCGCCCTGGATATTGGCCAGGAACTTGTCGTCCAGCACCAGCTTTCCCGACTCACCGTAGCCCCGGAACCCCAGGCGTATCATGGCAAAGGAGATGCCGTCGGCTTTCACCGCTTCCCAGTCGATGTCCCCGTTGTACGTGGACACGTCCACCCCCGCCAGGGCCTGGGTGCCGTCGGGGGCGGTGTACTGGTAGCGCCCGTTGTCTGCGCTCAGCCCGCTCCAATCATAGCTGTGCCGCTGCAACGCCTCGTTGAAGGGGGCAAAGCTGATGCCGTGTTTTCCCACATAGACATACTCCTGGGGGAACAACTGCTGCAAGAAGGTGGTGGTCAGGCCGTATTGGGTGGCCAGATTTTGAACGGTGCGCTTGGCCACGGTGCTCTCTCTCAGGCTCTTCAACTGGTTTTGCAGCCCAACAACCCGGAACGCCAGATAGCCGCTGGCAGCCAAGGCCACACACAAGGTCATGGCCAACGTCGCCATCAGTTTGCTCCGCAGCCCGTTCTTTTTGGAGCGTACTGGCTCTGGCCCGCCGGAAACCTCCTCTGCGCACTCTCTTTCCTGCTCCAACTTCTGGTCTAGCAAGGTCATTCCCTCCTTTTTCCCCATTATATTGACTTTTCCCCCACGTTGCAACATAAAAAATCTGCCACAGAGGTTTCCCTCTGTGGCATTCAGCGTGTCGAACGTCTTCGACACGCTTCTCAAAAATGCAAGCATTTTTTCGAGGAGATGCAGCCCCCTGCGTCGCACTCGCAAGCTCGCACGCTTGGGGGCTGAGCAGTGTATTTTTCCATGCTCATGTCCTGGAAAAATACGTGATTTCAATTTATTATCCCATCTGCGGATGGGATAACTCTGCCGAGGGCTGTTCTTCCAATTGAAAATAAATCTACCACAGAGGTTTCCCTCTGTGGTAGATTGTGGATCATTATTGGGGGCTGACGGTGTAGTTGGGCGCTTCCTTGGTGATGTAGATGTCGTGGGGGTGAGACTCCCGCAGACCGGCAGCGGTGATCTGAACGAACTGGGCCTTGGTGCGCAGCTCGTCGATGGTGCCGCAGCCGCAGTAGCCCATACCGGCCCGCAGGCCGCCCATCATCTGATAGATGGTGTCGGCCACAGGTCCCTTGTAAGGCACGCGGCCCTCCACGCCTTCGGGCACCAGCTTCTTGTTGTTCTGCTGGAAGTACCGGTCCTTGGAGCCGCAGGCCATGGCGCCCAGAGAGCCCATGCCGCGGTAGACCTTGAACTGACGGCCCTGGTAGACCTCGGTATCTCCGGGGGACTCCTCACAGCCAGCCAGCAGGGAGCCCAGCATGACCACGTTGCCGCCGGCGGCGATGGCCTTGGCGATGTCGCCGGAGAACTTGATACCGCCGTCGGCGATGATGGGCACGTCGTACTCGGCAGCCACACGGGCGGCGTCATACACAGCGGTGATCTGGGGCACGCCGATGCCGGCCACCACGCGGGTGGTGCAGATGGAGCCGGGGCCAATGCCGATCTTCACGCAGTCGGCGCCAGCCTCGATGAGGGCACGGGTGCCCTCGGCGGTGGCCACGTTGCCGGCAATGAGCTGCACGTCGGGGTACAGGCTCTTGATGCGCTTGACGCAGTTGAGGATGTTCTGGGAGTGGCCGTGGGCAGAGTCCAGGCACAGCACGTCGGCGCCAGCCTCCACCAGGGCGGCCACACGGTCCAGCACGTCGGCGGTAACGCCGATGGCGGCACCCACCATCAGGCGGCCCTTCTCGTCACGGGCGGAGTTGGGGTAGACCTGGGCCTTGTCGATGTCCTTGATGGTGATCAGGCCCTTCAGGTGGTTCTCGCTGTCCACGATGGGCAGCTTCTCGATTTTGTGGCGGCGGAGGATCTCCCGGGCCTCCTGGAGGGTGGTGCCCTCGGGAGCGGTGACCAGGTTCTCCTTGGTCATCACGTTGTCAATGAGCTGGGACATATCCGTCTCGAACTTCATGTCACGGTTGGTGATAATGCCGATGAGCTTTCCATTGTCGCAGATGGGCACACCGGAGATGCGGAACTTAGCCATCAACTCGTCCGCCTCAGCCAGGGTGTGGCCTGGACCGAGGAAGAAGGGGTTGGTGATGACGCCGTTCTCACTGCGCTTGACCATGTCCACCTGCTCGGCCTGCGCGCCGATGGACATATTCTTGTGGATGATACCCAGGCCGCCTTCCCGGGCCAGGGCAATGGCCATCCGGGACTCGGTGACGGTGTCCATGGCGGCGCTTACCACAGGGATATTCAAGGTAATCTTGCGGGTGAGACGGGTGTGCAGGTTGATGTCCGCGGGGAGAATGTTGCTCTCGGCAGGGATCAGCAGCACGTCGTCAAAGGTCAGACCCATTCTTACAAACTTGTCATTGTACGGAATCTGCGACATTTTACCACTCCTCCAAAATTATATTTGTGTTCCATTTTACGCTCTGAAAAAAAGGGTGTCAAGGCGAACCGAAAACAATGGGGTTTTTCGGCACTTTTGCCCATTGGAACCGGGGAATCAGCCCTGCCGGTGTGGCACTTTTTGGCGTATCCTGCAGGCCTGCCAGCCAGGCCAGCAGCCCCACCAGCTCCTGGGGGGTGTATTTCTCCCGCAGCACCCCCATATCCAAGTCCCGGTCCCGCTTGGACAGTCGACGACCCTGGGCGTCCACCAGCAGCGGCAGGTGATAGAACCGGGGCGGCTCATAGCCCAAGGTGCGGTGGAGCCACGCCTGGGCCGGAGAGGAGGAGAGCAGATCGCATCCCCGCACCACATGGTTGACCCCCATCAGGGCGTCGTCCACCACCACCGCCAGCTGGTAGGCCCACACCCCATCGGAGCGGCGGACGATAAAGTCCCCGCAGTCGGCGTCCAGCTGCTGGGTGTATGGGCCCATGTGTCCGTCGGTCACGGTCACTTCCCGGTGGGGCACCCGCACCCGATAGGCCGGTCTGCGCCCCTCTGCCTCCAGTTCTTGCCGCTGGGCTGGGGTCAAATGAGCACAGCGGCGGTTGTACACCACCGCCCCGTCCGAGGCGTGGGGGGCGGAGGCAGCCAGGCGCTGGGCCCGAGTGCAGTAGCAGGGGTAAATGAGCCCCATGGACTCCAGCCGGTGAAAGGCTTCCTGATAGTAGTGGGAGCGGTTGGACTGGCAATACGCCGGCTCCAATCCGCCCTCGTCCCAGTCCAGGCCCAGCCACTGCAAATCCTCTGCCAGTTGTTTGGCCTTGTCCAGAGAGCACCGCTGGGGGTCCAGATCCTCGATGCGCAGCACCATAGTGCCCCCCTGGCTGCGCACGTCCAGCCACGCCAGCAGCGCCGCCAGCAGGTTGCCCAGGTGCATCCGCCCACTGGGGCTGGGGGCAAACCGTCCCCGCACCGCCATGGTCCATCCCTCCAATAGAGATCGTGCCGCTGCAAGGCAGCGGCACGATGAAAGGTCAATTACTTGTTGTTGAAAATCTTGAAGATGTCCTCAAAGGGATCGTCCTCAGCCTTCTTGGCGGGCTCAGCGCTCTCCGCCTCGCCGGCCTTGCCGGGGGTGGGGTTGCTCACGCCGCCAAAGCCGGTGGCAATGACGGTGACCCGGATCTCGTCCTGGAGGGCATCGTCAAAGGCGGCGCCCATCATGAACAGGGCGTCGGGATCGGCCACTTCCTTGACCATCTCGGCGGCCACTTCCACCTCGTCCAGGCCGATGTCCATGGGGCCGGTGATGTTGACAATGATGCCCTTGGCGCCCTGGATGGAGGTCTCCAGCAGGGGGCTGTTGATGGCCAGACGGGTGGCCTCCTCGGCGCGGTTCTTCCCGGCGGCACGGCCCACGCCCATGTGGGCCAGACCGGCGTCCTTCATGACGGCGGTGACGTCGGCGAAGTCCAGGTTGATGAGGCCGGTGGTGGTAATCAGGTCGGAGATGGACTGCACGGCCTGACGCAGCACGTCGTCGGCAATGGCGAAGGCATTGGCAAAGGT
>DVKO01000045.1 GCA_018715985.1 Candidatus Enterenecus avicola | reverse complement strand
GTCCCCGAAAAAAACAGATTTCAATTTATTTTTCCATCTTCGGATGGAAAAACTCTGCCGAGGGCTTTTTGACGATGCAAGATCATCTGTCCTTCTTGCATTGACGTGAGGCTTTTCGACAGTCTGATGGGCCGGACAGGAGTCCGGCCCATGTTTTCTCTGCCTTACTGATTGGAATTGTTCTGCTTGATCTGCACGGAGTCCTTGGTCATGGCCCGGCGCAGCAGACGGAAATTGGGCATCCCGCCCGCTCCGCACACCTGGCCCACCAGGGTCTCGGCGTAGCAGAACAGCTGCTCGTAGCAGCGGACGTGGAACTCCTTCTTGTCCTCCTCGGTCACCTCACCGTTGATCTGGAACAGGCCCACCAGCTCCACGGACACAAAGAAGCGATGGTCGGGGCTGTCGCTCTTGTCCTTCACGCACTGATACAGCTTGGCCATGCACTTGGTGGAATCTGCGGTGTACTTCACGGTGAAATTCGAGTTGTTCTCCAGCTGGATCTGGCCCGGCTTCTCCAGCTTGTTGAAAAACTGGAGATCCTCCAGCTTATAGGATACCATTTGCAAGTCTGCCATGGTTGGCACCTCCGCCCTTCTTGTTGATTTTTCCTGTGTTCCATTGTACCATAGAGGTACCACGGCCGGGTACAGCGGCCGCATTTGCTGCGTGGGTTGCCCCACACCCCCTGCGGCTTGTCCCCCGCCAACGGCGACACTGCCGCTATTGTACCATAACATGACATCGTGCGCAACTGTTCCCCGGGATTTTTTTATCTCTTTTGCACACACGCCCCCGTTCTCTTCGAGGTGATTTTTATGAATGATACCATTGCCGCCATTGCCACCGGCCACCAGCCCACCGCCATCGGCATCGTCCGCCTGTCCGGGCCCCAGGCCATCGCCGCCCTGGACCAGGTGTTCACCCCCGCCGGAGGGAAGCCCATGGGGGAGCAGCCCGACCGGCTTCTGGTCTACGGCACCCTCCACACCCCCCAGGGGGCGGAGCTGGACCACTGCCTGGCCACCGTCTCCCGCGCCCCCCACAGCTACACCGGGGAGGACACCGCCGAGCTGCAATGCCACGGCTCCCCGGTGCTGCTCTCCATGGCCCTGGAGGCCCTGTTCGGCTGCGGCGTGCGCCAGGCCCGGGCGGGTGAGTTCACCCAGCGGGCCTTTTTGGCCGGAAAGATGGACCTGACCCGCACCGAGGCGGTGGCCGATCTCATCCACGCCGAGTCCCAGGCCGCTGTCTACCAGGCCGCCGGGCAGCTGGGAGGCGCCCTGGCCCAGGTCATTGAGGACATCTATCAGCAGCTGACCTACCTGATGGCCCACTTCCACGCGGTGCTGGACTACCCAGACGAGGACATCGACCCCTTCGAAGCCCGGGAGATCGCCCACACCCTGGCCCAGGCCGGGGACAAGCTGGACAAGCTGTCCGCCACCTACCGCCGGGGAAAGGCCCTGGTGGAGGGGATCCCCTGCGCCATTGTGGGCAAGCCCAATGCGGGCAAGTCCACCCTGTTCAACGCCCTGTTGGGCTACGACCGGGCCATTGTCACCCCCATCGCCGGCACCACCCGGGACACGGTGGAGGAGCGGCTCAACCTGGGGGGCGTGCTGCTGCGCCTCATCGACACCGCCGGGCTGCGGGACAGCGACGACCAGGTGGAGCAGCTGGGGGTGGAGCGCAGCCGCCAGGCCCTGCGCCGGTCCGAGCTGACCCTGGTGGTGGTGGACGCCTCCCGCCCCCGGGACGCCGAGGAGGAGGAGCTCCTCTCCCTGGCCGCCGCCCAGGGCCCCACCATCCTGGTGTACAACAAGGAGGACCTGCCCGCCGCAGCCCCCCTGCCCCAGCCCCCCGCCGGGGTGGAGACGGTGGCCCTGTCCGCCCTCACCGGGGACGGCCTGGACCAGCTGGAGCTGGCCATCTCCCGCCTCTTCCCCCAGGACCCCGGCCTGCGCCCGGGCACCCTCCTCACCAATGCCCGCCAGGCCCAGGCCGCCGGACAGGCCCGGGCCTGCCTCACCCGGGCCCAGCAGGCCCTCCAGGCCGGTATGCCCCCCGATGCGGTGCTCACCGATGTGGAAGAGGCCCTGACCTACCTGGGCGAACTCACCGGCCGGGTGGTGCGGGAGGACATTACTTCCCAAATTTTCCAGCGGTTTTGCGTGGGAAAATGACAGATTTTGTCATAAAATAGCACTTGACACCATATCTATGGATCGCCATCCACAACTCACACACCATGTGGAAAACTTTGTGGAAGTTGTGGAAGTCTCTGTTCAAGTCCTGTCCCCCGGTGAAAAACAGGGCGCTGTGAGCCGCGCACAGCGCCCTGTTTTTCCGCCTCTGTCCCCCTCTTTTGGGGGGTGTACTGGACTTTTCCCCTGCCCTGTGCTAAGATTTCCTTACATCGACCACCGGTGGAAAGGAAGAGAGAGTATGTCAAAAAAGATTCAGCAGACCTACGCCGCGTTTGCCCAGTACCTGGGCCTCCAGGTGGACGACAGCGGCGCCATCTACGGGCAGCGCGGGGGATTTTCCTGGACCATCTTCCCGGCAGACCCCCGCTATCCCTATCAGCTGCGGGTGTGCACCGCCGCCCAGCGGGCCTCCGGCGCCCTGACCAAGGAGGAGATCCGCACCTTTAAGACGGGGCGCAAGCCGGTGATCTACATGGGGCAGCAGCTGCACACCATCTCCATCACCGTCAACGCCAAGGGGGCCATGGGGCAAAACCACCTCTCAGAGGCCCTGGACGCCTTTGCCACCTTCCTGCACACCCAGTCCTTCCACCCCTGCTGTCAGAACTGCGGGCAGGCCCAGCCCACGGAAGGGTACTATGTGTCCGGGGGCTATATGCAGCTGTGCCCCGCGTGCGTGGAGACCCTCACCCGCAACCACAACTCCGCCCAGCTCCAGCAAAAGCAGAAGAGCGAGAACCTGCTGGGCGGCATTGTGGGCAGCCTCATCGGCTCCCTGCTGGGAGTGGTGTGCATCATTCTCCTCAGTCAGCTGGGGTATGTGGCGGCCCTCTCCGGCGTTGTCATGGCGGTGTGTACCCTCAAGGGCTATGAGCTGCTGGGGGGCAAGCTGTCCAACCGGGGCATTGTCATCAGCGTGGTGGTCATGGTCATAATGATCTTTGTGGGAGATCGGATCGACTGGGCCATTCTGGTGTCCCAACAGGTGGACGTGCCCCTGCCGGTGGCCTTCCGCGCCATCCCCGACCTGCTGGCCCAGGAGCTCATCCTCCCCTCCGCCTACTGGGGCAACCTGGTTCTCCTGTACATTTTCACCCTGGCCGGCGCCATCCCCACCGTGCGCAGCTCGGTGCGCAACCGCCGGGTGCGCAACATCATCTACCGCCTGGGCCGTCAGCCCGTAGAGCAGTAACCTGAGAAAAGAGAAACCGCTGTGCAAAACTGCACAGCGGTTTGAGCGTGTCGAAAAAGTTCGACACGCTTCTCAAAAATGCAAGCATTTTTTCGAGGGGATGCAGCGGGCTGAGAAGTGTTTTTTCCGATGCGCATGTCCCCGGAAAAAACGGATTTCAATTTCTTTTCCCGCCTACTGGCGGGAAAACTCTGCCGAGGGCTTTTGAATCCGTGCCGCAAAGCGGCACACCATCATTCTTCATTCTTCATTTTTTCATTATTCATTTTCATTGACCCGCTGGGCAATGACCCGGGCGGCCTTGACGCCGGAGGCGCCGGCCTGGGCCAGGCCCCGGGTGACCCCCGCCCCGTCGCCCACGGCGAAGAAGCCGGGCAGGGCGGTCTCCAGCTGATGGGACAGGGCGATGCGGGCGGAGTAGAATTTCACCTCGGCGCCGTAGAGCAGGGTGTCGTAGTTGGCGGTGCCGGGGGCCAGCTTGTCCAGGGCGTAGATCATCTCGATGATGTCGTCCAGCTGCCGCTTGGGCAGAGCCAGGGACAGATCGCCGGGGACGGCGGCGGTGAGGGTGGGGCGCACAAAGGACTTGGCCAGCCGGTGCTCATTGGTGCGGATGCCGGACACCAGATCCCCAAACCGCTGCACCAGCACACCCCCGGCCAGCATATTGGACAGAGAGGCGATGTGCTTGCCGTAGCGGTAGGGCTCGTTGAAGGGCTGGGTGAACCGGTTGGACACCAGCAGGGCGAAGTTGGTGTTGCGGCTTTGCAGCTTGGGGTCGGAGTAGGAGTGGCCGTTGACGGTGTTGATGCCCTCCACATTCTCCGCCACCACATGGCCGTAGGGGTTCATGCAGAAGGTGCGCACCTGGTCGCCGTACTGCTTGGTGCGATAGACCAGCTTGGACTCGTACACCACGTCGGTGATGTGCTCAAAGACGGTGGCGGGCAGCTCCACCCGCACCCCCACGTCCACCTGGTTGTTGATGAGCTCCAGCCCCAGCCCCTTGCACTGCTCGGAGAACCACTCCGCGCCGGAGCGGCCGGGGGCGGCGATGAGGCAGGGGGCGTTGAACCGGTCCCCCTTCTCGCTCTCCAGGGTATAGGTGCCGTCTTGCTCCACCGAGATGGTGCGGATGGCGGTATGGAACCGGAAGTCGTGCTTGTCCCGGATGTGCTCATAGATGTTGGTGAGGATGCGCAGGTTGTTCTCGGTGCCCAGGTGCTTGCACCGGGCCTGGAGCAGGTGCAGGTCAAACTCCAGGGCCTTTTTCTCCAGTTCCCGGGCCTGGGGGGTGGTGGTGGAATAGCACTGGGTGGTGGCCCCGTGCTTGACGTTCAGGGAGTCCACGTACTCGATGAGCTCCATCACCTCGTCCTGGGGCAGGAAATCGGTGAGCCAGCCGCCGAAGTCGGTGGTAAAGTTGAACTTGCCGTCGGAGAAGGCCCCGGCCCCGCCGAAGCCGCACATGGTGTCACACACCGGGCAGTGGATGCAGGTCTTGACCTTGCCCGCCACGATGGGGCAGCTGCGGTGGTAGATGTCCGCGCCCTGGTCCACCACCAGCACCTTGGCCTCAGGGCAGCGCAGGGCCAGCTCGTAGGCGGCAAAAATGCCCGCCTCGCCGGTGCCCAGCACCATAATATCATAACGATTGGTCATGGAAGTTCCTCATTTCGTGTTAATAGGGGCATGGCCCCGATGCAGTATATCAGAGGTTTGGGAATGTTGCAATGGGGGATTTTTGTCAAGGGAACTCATCTTCCTTTCCGCTCTCCAGCGGGAACCATGGAATACATCTCCCCTTCTCCAATTTCTCGATAGCAGGCTTGCCAGCCCGGTGGGGACGCTACCCGCTGGGGGTTCCTTTTGTGCGGCCAAAAGGAACCAAAACCCGCTTAGGGCGTTCCCCCCTAAGGACCTCCCTGGGGTACGAGGCTGGGCATGCGTCAAGGCTACAGTCGGCCCGTCTGTCTTGCTGTGGCTCCTGGTACTGCCACCACACCAGGCCACCCTGGGCAGCTGGCCCTATGGCTAGGCAATTTCCACGTCCGGGCCTACCTTGGCACAGCGGCGTTCCCGCCGCCGGGAGCCAGACCCCCGGTGCCTGCCAGATTCCCGCCTCCATCGAAATCCGTGCCGCCTCAGCGGCACACCTCAATTCTTCATTTTTCATTCTTCATTGCCCTTGATCTGTCCCCGGTACCACCCCGTCACCCCATCCTTCTTCACCAGATACCCCCGGCTGCACTGTGCCGCCAGGGCTAGCCGGTCCCCGGCGTGTACGGGGAGCTCATAGTCGGTGGTGTCCTCGGTGTGGGTCAGGCCGTCGCTCTGGCGGGTGTAGAGGTAGTGGCGCAAAATCCACATCTCCCGTCCGGTGGACACGTGGCGGCACAGGCACACATCCTCCCCCTCCTCCACCACCTCCACCACGCTGTCGCTCCAGCGGATGTTCAGAGGGTCTTGGGACGGGGCCTGGTCCTCCAGGGCCACCACCACCGGCAGCCCGTCGTAGGCCACATAGTCCATGTGCTCCTGGGTGACGTCGGGGATGACCAGGGCGTTGAGCTGTCCGTCCACCTTGAGCACGCACCCCCCGTCAATGGAGACGATGTGCTGGTCGGCCTTGATCCAGGGCCGGGCCACCGGGATGTCGGTGCGGTAGAGGGTCACCGGCCAGTGGCCCACCACCACCCAGTGGTCAAACTTCCGCCCCTGGCCCACAAAGTTGTCGTTTTTCATGCAGCCGTAGGCGGGCAGGGACTCCATAGCCTCCTCCCGGTCAATGCCGCCGTGGACGAAGATGTACTTCCCCGCTTGTAGAATGTGGGCCATGGAGCGCAAATATGCCACCTCCCGGGGCATTTTTTCCAGAATGGCCGCCCGCAGCTGGGGCAGGTCCTCCGGCCCCCGGGGATGCAGCCCCAGCTCCGCCCCCATCTGGAGAATGAGGGAACGCCGGTCCCAGGTGCGAAACACCGGCCAGAGGGCCTGGTCGATGCCCGGCCTCCCCTCCAGAAAGATGAGGTCCAGGTGGTCGCAGTTGCCGCACAGGGGGTAGACGGTGTGGGTCTGGCTGAGCTCCAGAAGCGCGCGCAGCAAATTCAGGCTCTCCTCCCCTTTTTCAAAGAGATCCCCCACCAAAATCAGCACATCCGCAGGAGAAAACCGGGCCTTCTCCAGCACACCCCGAAAAAAAGACAGGTTTCCGTGGATGTCGCTGATGGCCAGCACCCGCCGCCCCGGCGGGATGTGGGGCCGTATCACCTTGGCTGTGTCGTTCATGGGTCTCATCCTCCGTTTTTTGGTTGTTATCCGTTCTATCATATCACGACTTGCGCCCGGGTGCAAAAGAAACCCGCCCTACGCCTGGCTGAAAAAACGGTTTACTTTACTGCTTCAACGTGTTAGAATGAGCGTATCATCATTCACCCATCCACAAGGAGGAACTTATGCCCAAAGTAGCGAACAAGGAGCGCAGCATGGCGCTGTATGAGAGCATTTTGCAGCTGGAGAGCGTGGAGGAGTGCTGCGCCTTTTTTGACGATCTGTGCACCGTGGGAGAGCTGCGGGCCATGGAGCAGCGGTATGATGTGGCCCGTCTGCTGGATCAGGGCCTGGTGTACACCGAGATTCTGGAGAAAACCGGGGCCAGTTCCGCCACCATCAGCCGGGTCAACCGGATCTTCTCCTTTGGCACCGGGGGAATGCACCGGATGATCCAGCGGCAGAAAGAAAAGCAGGCATAACGGAGCCCCCGGGCCTTGTGGTCCGGGGGATCATTTTCTGAACGGACAGCCCCCCAGGCCTTTGGCCTGGGGGGCTTGTGTTGTGCTGCTTATTTGAAGTACAGCGCGCCGGACTCAAAGATGGGCTGCCACTTGTCGCCCACGATGTTCACGCCCACATGGTCGCCCCGCCGCTCGGAGTGGCCCATCTTGCCGAACACCCGGCCATCGGGGGAGAAGATGCCCTCAATGGCGTGCACCGAGCCGTTGGGGTTGCCCACCATGTCCATGGTGGGGGCTCCGGTGAGGGGGCTGACGTACTGGGTGGCCACCTGGCCGTTGGCAATGAGCTGGTCCACCACGTTCTGGGGCGCCACAAAGCGGCCCTCGCCGTGGGAGATGGCGATGGAATGCAGGTCGCCCACCTGGGATTTCAGCATCCAGGGGGAGTGCACGCTGGCCACCCGGGTGGTGACGTAGCGGCTCTGGTGGCGGCCAATGGTGTTGTAGGTCAGGGTGGGACAGGTCTCGTCCATCTCCCGGATCTCGCCGTAGGGCACCAGGCCCAGCTTGATGAGGGCCTGGAAGCCGTTGCAGATGCCCAGCATCAGGCCGTCCCGGTTTTTCAGCAGATCGTGGACCGCGTCGGTGAGCCGGGGGTTGCGGAAGAAGGAGCAGATGAACTTGGCGGAGCCGTCGGGCTCGTCGCCGCCGGAGAAGCCGCCGGGGAGGAACACGATCTGGCTTCTGGCAATGGCCTGCTCCAGCTCCAGGGCGGACTGCTTCAGGTCGTCGGCGGTGAGGTTGCGCACCACCACGATCTGGGTGTCCATCCCCGCCCGCTGGCAGGCCCGGGCGGAGTCAAACTCGCAGTTGGTGCCGGGGAACACGGGGATGACCACCCGGGGCTTGGCAATGGAGCCGGAGAACACCGCAGGGGAGCGCTTGGCGCAGGAGATGGGCTCCACATCGCCCCGCAAACCCGCATCGGTGGGATAGACGGTCTCCAACACGCTGTCGTTGAGCTTCATCAGCTCGGCAATGGGGGCGGTGTCGTCGCCGATGGTGATGGCGCCGGAGTGGTCGGTGTAGCCCAGCAGGGTGCCGCCCTCCACTTCCTGGGTGCACTCGGCAATCATCATGCCGGGACAGGGGGCGTACCAGGGGGCGTCCACGCCACTCTCGGCAGTGAAGCCCACCCCGTTGCCCAGGGCCATTTTCATGACGCCCTCGGCCACGCCGTTCTCCACGGCCCAGGCGGCGGCCACCTTACCGGACCGGCACAGGGCGTGGAACTGCTCAAAGGCGGCCCGGTGGGCGGCATAGTCGGTGAGCTGGGCCCCGCCGAAGAGGTACACGGGATGCCCGGCGGCCTTGAACTCCTGGGTGATGACCTCCCCCGCCTTCACGGGGGCGATGGCAAAGGAGATGAGGGTGGGGGGCACGTCCATCTCCATGAA
>DVKO01000044.1 GCA_018715985.1 Candidatus Enterenecus avicola | reverse complement strand
GGTTACAAATAGTTACTGCGGAGAGGACAATTCCATGATACGATTTGTGGACGTATACAAAGAATACAACAACGGGACAAAGGCCCTCAAAGGTCTGAATCTACGGATCGAAGACGGAGAATTTGCCTTCTTGGTGGGGCCATCCGGCTCTGGTAAGTCCACCATCATCAAACTGCTGACGGGGGAAGAGTTTGCCACCAAGGGCCGGGTTATGGTCAATGGTTACAATTTGAACAACATCAAACGCCGCCAAATTCCCCTGATGCGCCGCACCCTGGGCGTCATTTTCCAGGACTTCCGGCTCATCGACAAAAAGACGGTGTGGGGCAACCTGGAGTTTGCCATGCGCATCATCGGCGCCACCAACCGGGAGATGAAAAAGCGCATCCCCTATGTGTTGGATCTGGTGGGCTTGAGCGACAAGGCCAATGTGCACCCCACCGAGATGAGCGGCGGCGAGCAGCAGCGCGTGGCCATTGCCCGGGCTCTGGTGAACAATCCCCAGATGATCATTGCCGACGAGCCCACGGGCAACCTGGACCCCCAGCGCTCGCTGGAGATCATGACCCTGCTGGAGCGCATCAACGCCATGGGCACCACCATGCTGGTGGTCACCCACGAGCGTGACCTGGTCAATCATTTTTCCAAGCGTGTGGTGGCCATCCAGAACGGAGAACTCATCAGCGACGAACAGGGAGGCTACTATAAACTATGAAAAGACGGCGATTGAACATAGGGTATTTCATCAGCGAGGGATTTCACAGCATTTTTTCCCACGGCTTGATGTCTTTTGCCGCTGTGTGTATGATTGTAGCGTGCCTGATTATCATGGGCTCCTTCACCTTGCTGGCTGCCAATGCGGACAAGCTCATGAGCCAGCTGGAGAGTGAGAACGTCTTTTACGCTTACATTGATGAGAACTATACGGACGAACAGATCGCCCAGCTGGAACGGCAGGTCAAGGACATTGACAATGTGTCCACGGTGGAATTTGTCAGCCGGGAGCAGGCCAAGGAGGAATATCTGGATGGGCGCACCGAAGAGATGTTCGTCAATATGCCCGACGAGGTGTTCCGGGATCGCCTGGTGATCCACGTGGTGGATCTGGAGAAGTTTTCCCAGACGGTGAATCAGGTGGCGGCCCTGGACGGGGTTGCAGATTATCGGGCAGAGCAGGACCTGACCGACGCCTTCATCACCGCCCGCAATGTGGCCACCGCCGTGGCCACGGTGCTCATCGCCATCTTGGCGGCGGTATCTCTCTTTATCATCGCCAACACGGTGCGCTTGGCGGCCTTTGCCCGCCGGGAGGAGATCGCCATCATGAAGATGTGCGGCGCCAGCGATGGGTTTATCCGCTGGCCCTTTGTCATTGAGGGGGTTTTGCTGGGGCTGTTTGGTGCATTGTTGGCCTTCTTTGCCCAGTGGGGCATTTATGCCGGGGTGTATGAGGCGGTCATGTCCAGCAGCGCCTCCTCCATGGTGATCCCGGTGACCTTCCAATCCATCTGGTATTGGGTGCTGGGCAGCTTTGCGCTGGCCGGTACTCTGATTGGTGTGTGCGGCTCTGGCCTGGCCATTCGCCGCTTCCTGCGTGTGTAAAAAGGAGTGTCATGATGAAAAAAACCGGAGTCAGAATTTTCGTCCTGCTGCTGGCGGCTGTGATGATCCTGTCCGTACTGAT
Source organism: Candidatus Enterenecus avicola (assembly GCA_018715985.1). Taxonomy (GTDB): domain Bacteria; phylum Bacillota; class Clostridia; order Oscillospirales; family Oscillospiraceae; genus Enterenecus; species Enterenecus avicola. The sequence continues at coordinate 11,216 of DVKO01000044.1, read as the reverse complement.
GCCTGCCATGACCACCTTGGCAGGAGCTGTGACCGCTGGTGACATCCAGGACTACAAAGATAGTCTGCAGGATGTTCAGGATAAAAAGGGAGAACTGGAGGATAAGCTGGATGCCCTTCAGGACGACAAAGATGCGGCAGAGGAGAAGCTTTCCCTGCTCCAGGAGCAGATCCTCCTCACCGAGCAGCAGATCGGTGACAGCCAGAAGCTGCTGGACAGCTACGATCAGCAGATCGCGGACAAACAGTCCGAGATCACTCAGCTGGAAGAGCAGGAAGACCAGCAGTACGAGGAGTTCTATGCCCAGACCCGCTGGATGGAGGAAAACGGCGGAACCTCTTTCATTTCTATCATCTTCCAGGCGTCCAGCTTCTCCGAGCTGCTGGACTACCTGATGCTGGTCACCGACATTATGAATTACAACGACCGGATCATCACCCAGCTGGAGGAGACCCAGTCCCAACTGGCCCAGGCCCGGGATGATCTCCAGGCCGCCCGGGACGGCCAGGCTGCCACCCAGGCCAAGCTGGAGAGTGCCAAGGCGGATCTGACCAGCCAGAAGGCGGATGCAGACCAGTATTATCAGGAACTGCTCAACAGTGAGGAGAGCTACAACAGTGAGGTGGCTCAGCTCCAGGCCGAAGAGGATCAGATCCAGGCGGATTTGAAAGAGGCTCAGAAAAAGTACGATGAGCAGCTGGCGGCACAGGAGCCCGCTCCCCCCCCCAGCACCGGCGGCGGCTCCAGCAGCAACCCTGTGGTGGACCCCTCCGGCAACTGGTATTGGCCCCTGCCCGGCTACTACTACATTTCCTCGGTATTCGGCGGTCGCTATCACCCCATCACCGGAGTGTGGGAGTCCCACACGGGCACCGATGTACCCGCCCCCGGTGGCACGCCCATCCAGTGTGCCAAGGACGGTATTGTGACTACATCCCAGTATAATCCCTCTTATGGAAATTATTGTATTATCTATCACGGGAATGGGTACGCCACCCTGTACGCACATATGAGGGCGTTGCCTTCGGTGAAGGTTGGAGAGTCGGTTACGGCTGGACAAGTAATCGGATATGTGGGCACCACCGGTAGTTCCACCGGCAACCACCTGCATTTTGAGCTGCGCATCAACGGACAGCGGGCCAGCGCGCTGGATCTCTATCCCAACCTGAGCTTCAGTGGACTGTAAGATGACATAATTTGTGGGGGCGCAGACCTGTTCTGCGCCCCCGGTTTGTTTTGGGAAATGTGGGGGACCATTCCTGCATATCCATAGATCCAAGGAGGTTATCGTATGGAGGAAGAACAAAAAAAGCGCCCCCGGCTTCCCGGCTGGGCGAAGATCGTCATTGCCGTGGCGGTGACCCTGGCGGTGACGGTAGGCGGCGCGGCACTGGTGCTGGGACGCAGCGGGATGGCTCTGGTGCAGGGGTATCTGCTGGCCAAGTTTGCATTTGTGGAGACGGACGCCGACCTGAACAAGGCAGTGGACGGGGCCTTGAACGGGCTGGTGGAGGGGCTGGGAGACCGCTGGTCCTATTACCTGGACCAGGAGAGCTATCAATCCACCCTGGAACACCGGGCCAACAACTACGTGGGCGTGGGCGTCACCGTCAGTTATGAGCGGGAGGACGGCCTTTTGGTCCAGGACGTGACCCAGGACGGCCCGGCCCAGCAGGCAGGCGTGGTGGCGGGCGACCTCATTACCCATGTGGACGGCACCTCCGTGGCGGGGGACGCCCGGTATCAGGCCACCAACCTCATCGCCGGGGAGGAGGGCACCCAGGTGGAACTGACCCTGTTGGGGGCGGACGGCGCCACCCGGACGGTGACCTGCACCCGGGCGACCCTGAAAAGTGACTCGGTCAGCAGTAAGATGCTGGAGAACCAGGTGGGATATGTGCGCCTGGAAAACTTCTACTCCGGCGCTGCGGACAGCTTCCGAGAGAAAGTGGAGGCGCTGCAGGCGGCAGGGGCCACCAGCCTGGTACTGGATGTGCGCAGCAATCCCGGCGGTTATGTGACGGAGCTCATTGAGATGCTGGACTACCTGCTCCCCGAGGGACCGATCTTTGTGGAGCGGCCCCGCTGGGGGGTGGAGACGGTGCACCAGTCCGATGCGGACTGTGTGGACCTGCCCATGGTGGTGTTGGTCAATGCCGACAGCTACTCCGCCGCCGAGCTGTTTGCCGCCCAGCTGCGGGAGAGTGCCCAGGTGCCCATTGTGGGTGAGGTGACCTCGGGCAAGGGTTACTCCCAGCTCACCTTCCCGCTGCTCAACGGAGGCGGCCTGGGCCTGTCAGTGGCGGCCTACTGCACCGGCAGCGGACACTCCCTCATTGGGGAGGGCATCACCCCCGATGAGGAGCTGTCCCTGGACACCAGCGATGGCACCGACAACCAGCTGCAAGCGGCTCTAGCGTTGCTCCAGAAATAAAATATGGCCACCGGTTTTTGAGCCGGTGGCCATATTTGTTTGCTCGGTTATGCGTTGCGCAGGAAGATGATGCCCAGGGTGTTGGGGCCGCAGTGGCTGGAGATGGTACAGCCGGCGGTGGCCTCATAGATGTCCTGGAAGCCGTAGCCCACCAGGGCGGCCCGGACAGACTCCACCACAGCCGGATCGCAGCGGGTGTGCACCAGGAAGATCCGGTCCCGGACGATGTCGGTGCGGTCTGCCACACGCTCCTTCACATACTCCAGCAGCACCTTCTCCCAGTTGCCCCGGTACTTCTTGGCCACCCCCATCTTGCCGTCTGAGACCTGGATGCAGGGCTTGAGCTTGAGCAGGTTGGCCCCCAGGGCCGCCACCGCTGAGCAGCGGCCGCCCTTGGCCAGGTAGTCCAGCTTGTCCACCACAAAGGTGGTGTCCACCCGGGAGGTGAGGCCCTCCAGATAGGGCAGGATGTCCTCGGCCTTCTCGCCCCGGGCCGCAGCCAGAGCAGCCTCCAGCACCACAAAGCCGTGGCCGCAGGAGAGGTTGCGGGAGTCCACCACAAACACGTTGTCAAATTCACCGGCGGCAATGACGGCATTTTGGTGGCAGGAGGAAAAGTCCTGGCTGATGTTGATGTGGATGACCGCATCATACTGGGCAGACAGGGCGGAAAACACCTCAGTGTAGTCGGCAATGTTGATGGCAGCGGTGGTAGGCAGGCTGCCTCCGGCGGCCACATGGTCAAAAATCTGCCCGGGCACAATATCCACACCGTCCCGGTGTACCACGCCGTTGAGGTTGACATAAAGGGGGACAATGGTGATCTGATACTTCTCCAGCAGCTCCTGAGGCAGATCGCAGGTGCTGTCAGAGGTGATTTTAATGGACATAAGGCTCCTCCGTCATCATAAATATATTAAGTATCACGCTTGGAATCCTTCCAATATTTTAACATTTTCTTCTGGGGAAATCAATGCTGGTTTTTGAAAGTGAGTGGTAGTATGGGCCCGGTGGGACGTCTGATTTGGCGGGAAGAGCGGGGGCGGGGGAGCAGTGAGCTGGCCTATTACGGCCCGCTGCCTCTGGTGTCGGTGACGGTATGCGCGCCGGCCCGGATGGGGGCGTGGCGGCGGGCCAGGCGGATGAGACGGGCCGTGGCCATTCTCCGACAGGCGGGGGTACGGCGGGTTATCTGGGACACAGCCTGTCCCTGGCGGGCCAGGGAGGCGGGATTTACCCCTGTGGAGGTGGAGGAGCTGTATCAGGCCCAGGCGGACCGGCTGGTCCTGGCTGAACTGGAACGGCTGGGGGTGGCTCGAGAGGAGGGGCGGGTGGCGCTGGTGGGACAGCGGCTCACCATCCCCTTGCAGCGCACCGCCCAGCGGCTGTGCCCCCAGGTGCGGGGGCTGCTCATCCAGGTGCCGGGACAGGGGGAGGACTATGCCCGCTGGCTTTACGGACAGTACGGTCTGCCCATGGCCCCGGCCGGAGCGGGGGCGGATGTGACGGTGGCCTTTTCCCCCGGCGGCCCCCGGTGGGGACGGGGGCTGGAGGTGTACGGCCCCTGCCAGCTGGAGGGGCTGCGCCTGGCCGCCCCGGGGCTGGAGCTGCCGCCGGACATCGAGCAGCCCCTGTTGGCACAGCTGTGGGAGCGGGGGATGGTGCGGGGGGAGGACCTGGTGGTGACAGAGCGGAAAGGTGAGCCTTGACACCCCATGGGGGGGCGTGGTAATATACTGAGGTAAGTGAATATCGCTGTGATCGCAGAAAAGTAGCACAGGTGGACGCTGTCAGAGAGGCTCTGTCATCGGCTGAAAGCAGGGCTCGGGGGAATCCTATGTGAAGTGCAAGGCGGGAGCGAGGGGGACTTGGGAGCCCTCCGGATGGGCCACGTGACGGCCTTCGAGTGACAAACGAGAGTGGAACCGCGAGTACATCGCCTCTCATACCATGTGGGTATGAGAGGCGTTTTCTGTTTTTGGACTACGCCACGAGAGGAGGAATCGTTTTGACCCGATTGGGAGAAACTTTGCGTGCCTATCAGGCCAGAGATCCGGCGGCCCGGAGCCGATTGGAGATCTTTTTGCTCTATCCCGGTGTGCACGCCGTCATTTATCACCGCCTGGCCCATTTTCTCTATGTGCACCACCTGAAATTTCTGGCCCGGCTGGTGTCCCAGTGGAGCCGGTTCTGGACGGGCATTGAGATCCACCCCGGGGCCAAGCTGGGCCGCCGCCTGGTCATTGACCACGGCATGGGGATCGTCATCGGCGAGACCGCTGAGGTGGGAGACGACTGTCTCATTTACCACGGGGTTACCCTGGGTGGTACCGGCAAGGACTGCGGGAAGCGCCACCCCACCATTGGCAACAATGTGATGATCTCCTGCGGGGCCAAGGTGCTGGGCCCCTTCCGGGTGGGAGACGGCTCCCGCATCGCCGCCAATGCGGTGGTGCTCACCGAGATCCCCGACCACGCCACCGCCGTAGGCGTCCCCGCCCAGGTGGTGCGGGTCCGGGGCCAGAAGGTCAACTTTGCCGACGAAGTGGACCAGACCAGCGTCAACAACCCCACCTTGGAAAAGCTGGGGGTACTGGCAGCCCGGGTAGAGCTGCTGGAAAAACAGGTAAACCAGATGAAAAAGGAGAAGTAACCATGTATTTATACAATTCCGCCACCCGCAAAAAGGACGAATTCCGCACCCATACCCCCGGCCATGTGGAGATGTACACCTGCGGCCCCACCGTGTACCACTTCGCCCACATCGGCAACCTGCGCTCCTACATCATGGAGGACGTGCTGGAGAAGTACCTGCGCTGGGAGGGGTACGACGTGAACCGGGTGATGAACATCACCGACGTGGGACACCTGGCCTCCGACGCGGACACCGGAGAGGATAAGATGCTCAAGGGCGCCAAGCGGGAGCACAAGACGGTGATGGAGATCGCCCAGTTCTACACCGACGCCTTCTTTGACGACTGCCGCAAGCTGAACATCAAGACCCCCGATGTGGTGCAGCCTGCCACCGGCCTCATTGACGAGTTTATCCACATGGTGGAGGTCCTGATGGAGAAGGGCTACGCCTATTTTGCCGGGGGCAACGTGTACTTTGACACCTCCAAGCTGGACCACTACTACGTGTTCAACGCCCACGACGAGGAGGACCTGGCCGTGGGCGTCCGGGAGGGCGTGGAGGAGGACGTGAACAAGCGCAACAAAAACGACTTTGTGCTCTGGTTTACCAAGTCCAAGTTTGAGGATCAGGCCCTGAAGTGGGACTCCCCCTGGGGTGTGGGCTATCCCGGCTGGCACATTGAGTGCTCCGGCATCTCCGCCAAGTTCAACGGGGAGTACCTGGACCTGCACTGCGGCGGGGTGGACAACGCCTTCCCCCACCACACCAATGAGATCGCCCAGTCCGAGGCCTACTTCGGCCACCCCTGGTGTCAGCAGTGGTTCCACGTGGCTCACCTGAACACCAACTCCGGCAAGATGTCCAAGAGCAAGGGGGAGTTTCTCACCGTCTCCCTGTTGGAGGAGAAGGGGTATGATCCCCTGGCCTACCGCTTCTTCTGCCTCCAGAGCCACTACCGCAAGGGGCTGGTGTTCACCTGGGAGAACCTGGACAACGCTGCCACCGCCTACCAGAAGCTGGTGAAGAAGATTGCCGCCCTCAAGCCCCAGGACGGGGAAGCGGACCAGGCTGTGGTGGAGGAGTACCGCGCCAAGTTCAAGGCCCAGGTGGGCAACGATTTGAACACCTCCATGGCGGTGACCTGCCTGTACGACGCTTTGAAGGCCAAGACCAACGACGCCACCCGGCTGGCCATTCTGGCCGACTTTGACCAGGTGCTCTCCCTGTCCCTGCTGGAGAAGGCGGAGCAGCTGCGCCAGGCACAGCAGGCTCAGGCCCAGCAGGCCGCCGCCGGGGAGTTCACCATTCACGGCCAGGGCGACCCCGCCATTGACGAGCTGGTAAAGGCCCGGGCCCAGGCCAAGAAGGCCAAGAACTTCGCCGAGGCCGACCGCATCCGGGACGAGCTGAAGGCCCAGGGCATTGAGGTCACCGATATGCCCAACGGCGCCAGCTGGAGAAGAATTTGAAACAAGGGGAGGGGCGGGGCGTGAGTCAGACCCAACAAGAATCGCATAACCACCTGGAGGGCACCGTCACCGCCATCCTCTTCCGCAACGAGGAAAACGGCTACACGGTGCTGCGCCTGGACAGCCCTGACCGGGGAGAGGTCACCGCTGTGGGCTGTATGCCCGGGGTGGCCCCCGGGGAGACCCTGGAGCTGGAGGGCAGCTGGGGCCGTCACGCCAGCTACGGGGAGCAGTTCAAGGCCGAGGCCATCTATCGGCGTATGCCGGTGGGGGAGAAGGCCATCTATGAGTATCTGGCCTCCGGGGCGGTGAAGGGCATTCGGATGGGGTTGGCCCGTCAGATCGTGGACAAGTTCGGGGCGGATGCCCTGGAGATCATTGAGAAGGACCCGGAGCAGCTCTCCCAGATCCGGGGCGTGAGCCTGAAGCGGGCCCGGTCCATCAGCGAGGGCTTCCGGGCCCAGATGGGGATGCGCAATCTGGCCGAGTTTCTCACCCAGCACCAGCTTCCCCTGGCTGCCGCCATGCCCCTCCACCAGCGCTTTGGGGACCTGGCGGTGGAGATGGTGCAGAACAACCCCTACCTGCTGGCCGACCGGGGGCTGGACATCCCCTTTTCCAAGGTGGACGCCCTGGCCATTGAGCTGGGGGTGGCGGGGGACGACCCCCAGCGGGTGGAGACTGCCCTCCTCTTTGAGCTGGAGCACAACGCTGACAATGGCCATGTGTTCCTTCCCCAGAACAAACTGCTTGCTGCCACCGCCGCCCTCATCGGGGTGGAGGGGGAGTGCCTGGACACCGGGCTGGAGTCCCTTATCCAGCGGGGCGAGGTGGTGCGGGAGAGCATTGCCGGAGTCACCGCCTGCTACCTGGCGGGGCTGTACGGGGCGGAGTGCTACGTGGCCATGCGCCTGGGTGAGATGTGCACCATGGAGCTCACCCCACCCCCCAACCTGGATCAGCTGCTGGAGGACATCCAGCGCCGCCAGGGCATCACCTACGCCCAGCAGCAGCGGGAGGCCGTGGAGCTGGCCGCCTCCCGCCAGGTGATGCTGCTCACCGGAGGCCCCGGCACCGGCAAGACCACCTCTCTGCGGGGGGTGCTGGCCCTCTTTGACCACCTGGGGCTGGAGACCGCCCTGGCCGCCCCCACCGGGCGGGCCGCCAAGCGCATGAGCGAGACCTGCGGTCAGGAGGCCTACACCATCCACCGGCTGCTGGAGACCAAGATGGACCCCTACACCGGACAGCTGGCCTTTACCAAGAACCAGGACGACCCTCTGGGGGTGGATGCGGTGATTGTGGACGAGACCTCCATGGTGGACATCTCCCTCATGGCGGCCCTGCTGGCCGCCCTGCGGGGGGACTGCCGCCTGGTGCTGGTGGGAGACCCGGATCAGCTGCCGTCCGTGGGTCCGGGCAACGTGCTGGACCACCTGCTGCGCAGCCATGTGGTGCCGGGGGTGTCCCTGACTGAAATTTTCCGCCAGGCCCAGGAGAGCGCCATTGTCATGAACGCCCACGGGGTCAACCAGGGGGTGATGCCTGACCTCTCCAATCACAGCTGGGACTTCTTCTGTATGAAGCGGGGGGACGCGGTGCGCACCGTGGACACCATTGTGGAGCTGTGCCAGCGGCGGCTGCCCCAGAACATGGGCATCCCCTCCAGCCAGATCCAAGTCCTCTCCCCCACCCGCCGCCGGGAGGCGGGCACCGCCGCCCTCAACCGGGCCTTGCAGCAGGCTCTGAACCCGGCTCAGGACGGGAAGGGAGAGCGGGCCTTCGGCCCCTACATCTTCCGGGAGGGGGACCGGGTGATGCAGGTGAAGAACAACTACGACCTGTTCTGGGAGAACCCCGAGACGGGGGAGAAGGACCTGGGGGTGTTCAACGGGGACATCGGGGAGATCTTGCAGGTGGACGCCGGGGGCGTCACCGTCTCCTTTGACGGCCGCCTGGTGGCCTATCCCCCCGAACTGCTGGGAGAGCTGGAGCCCGCCTATGCCGTGACCGTACATAAGTCCCAGGGCAGCGAGTACCGGGCGGTGATCCTGGCCCTCCAGGACGTGCCCTCCACGTTGTTGGCCCGTGGGGTGCTGTACACCGCCATCACCCGGGCCAAGGAGCTGTTTATTTTGGTGGGCAGCCCCGAACTGCTGGAGAAGATGGTGGCCAATGACCGCCAGACCCGGCGCTACTCCGCCCTGCGCACCCGCCTCATCCAGGGAATGTAAGAATGATTCAGGCCCCACGGCGTTTCGCCGTGGGGCCTGCGAGCGTGTCGAAAAAGTTCGACACGCTTCTCAAAAATGCAAGCATTTTTTCGAGGGGATGCAGCCCACCCCCAAGGGGGACCATATCGTGATGATTACCAACGGCGGCGGCTCCGGTCTGCTCAACTGCGACCACTTTGAGCGCTGCGGCCTGCCCCTCCATGAGCTCGCCCAGATCTCTCCCGGCTTGGCCGGGCGCATCCGGGCCTATATGCCCATGTTTGGCTCCCCCCTCAACCCTGTGGACATCTCGGGCACCGCCTCCCCCATCCAGTACAAGGGGGGCCTTTACCCAGGCCATCCGGGACCCCAATGTGGACGGCATTCTGGGCTCCATCTGTCCCACCGCCGTTACCGACGTGCCTGCGGTCACCGACGTGGTCATCCAGATCCACGAGACCTACAAGCACCTGGGCAAGCCCTTCATCATGGAGTGCCAGGGCGGCGAGGAGTGCCAGGAGGCCATCATGAAGCTGCGGGATCACGGCATTCCCGCCTATCCCACGGCGGAGCAGGCGGTCAACGCCATGGTGGCCCTGTACAAGTACGGACAGATCAAGAAAAACCGCGGATAACCGGGCAGATACGTCCGCCCCCCCACGGGCCTGCGGTGGAGCACCCTCCACCGCAGGCCCTGAAATTTGGAAGCTCTATGCAAAATTGGGCAGTATTTTATCTTGCCATTTTCCTTTTAATCTGGTATGATACAAAGTCGAGACAGAAAGGAGGGAAATGGTATGCAGACAAGAAAGCAGGCGTATGGGTGTTGGGCGTCCCATTTCCGTTTTTCCATATGAGACAATTACCTCTTGGGGTGATTGTCTTTTTTTCTGTGAGACAAAAGAAAAGGAGAGAATGACGTGAACAACAATCAAGCGCCTATCCAAGATGCCCGCACCTTGGGTTGGCCCAAAATGCTCATTTTGGGCCTGCAGCATATGTTTGCCATGTTCGGCGCCACGGTGCTGGTGCCCATGCTGGTGAGCAATTCCTACGGGCTGCCCCTGTCCATCCAGACCACCCTGTTTTTTGCCGGAATCGGCACCCTGTTCTTCCATGTGTGCACCAAGCTGAAGGTGCCCGCCTTCCTGGGCTCCTCCTTCGCCTTCCTGGGCGGCTTCCAGGCGGTCAGCGAGCTGACCGCCGGCAAGTACGCCGACATGGCCGCCGCGGAAAAACTCCAGTACGCCCTGGGCGGCGTGGTGGTGGCCGGCCTGCTGTATGTGGTACTGGCCGCCATCATCAAGCTGGTGGGGGTACAGAAGGTCATGCGCTTCCTGCCCCCTGTGGTCACCGGCCCCATCATCATCCTCATCGGTCTGAACCTGGCCCCCTCCGCCGTGACCAACGCCTCCACCTGCTGGTGGCTGGCCATTGTGGCCATGGCCATCATTGTGGTGGCCAACATCTGGGGCAAAGGCATGATCAAGATCATCCCCATCCTCCTGGGCGTGGTGGGCTCCTATGTGGTGGCGGTGATCGCCAACGCCTTCGGGGCCACTGCCCTGGACTCCGCCGGCAACGTCATCCCCCTCATCGACTACTCCGGTGTGGTGGGTGCTCAGCTGGTGGGCATTCAGCCCTTTGTCATCGCCAAGTTTGACCTGACCTCCATCTTTGTCATGGCCCCCATCGCCATTGCCGCCATGATGGAGCACATCGGCGATATGTCCGCCATCTCTGCCACCGTGGGCAAGAACTTCATCTCGGACCCCGGTCTGCACCGCACCCTTATTGGTGACGGTATCGCCACCTCGCTCTCCGGCCTGTTTGGCGGCCCCGCCAACACCACCTACGGTGAGAACACCGGCGTGCTGGTGCTCTCCCGGGTCCATGATCCCCGTGTGGTGCGTCTGGCTGCTATCTACGCCGTGGTGCTGTCCTTCAGCCCCGCCTTTGCCGCTGTGGTCAACTCCATCCCCACCGCCATCATCGGCGGCGTGTCCTTCATCCTCTACGGCATGATCTCCGCCATCGGCGTGCGCAACGTGGTGGAGAACCGGGTGGACTTCACCAACTCCCGCAACCTCATCATTGCGGCAGTGATTCTGGTGTGTGGTCTGGGCTTCACCAGCGGCATCACCTTTGCCATCGGCGAGATCCACGTCACCTTGACCAACCTGGCCATTGCCGCCATTGCCGGCATTCTCCTCAACGCCATTCTCCCCGGCAAGGATTACACCTTCGGTGCCGACGTCACCGAGGGCCGCGCCGGCGACTTTGGCCGCTATTAAGCACCCTTTGCACTCCCCGCCACCTCCCAGGTGGCGGGGCTGAGCGTGTCGAAAAAGTTCGACACGCTTCTCAAAAATGCAAGCATTTTTTCGAGGGGATGCAGCCCGCTGCGCGCATAATCGGGTCAAAGGACGACCCGATTCCACACTGGCGGTCTGAGCAGTGTTTTT
>DVKO01000043.1 GCA_018715985.1 Candidatus Enterenecus avicola | reverse complement strand
TGCGAACAGGAGAGGCATGACATCCGAATCCATGAGCACCTTTAGCTCAGTTGGTAGAGCACCTGACTCTTAATCAGGGTGTCCAGGGTTCGAGTCCCTGAAGGTGTACCACTCCCACTTGGGTGTGTGATACACCCAAGTGGGAACCCCAAAAGATTTTTTCAGATGGGGAAAAACACTTGACAATGGCGGAGAAATCTGCTAATATGTCAAATGTTCAGTGCAGATCAAGGGGTCTGTGCCGAAGCAGTCGGTGCTGATTGCAGTGAGGGTCCACCCGTTCCCATTCCGAACACGGCAGTTAAGCTCACTTGCGCCGAAGATACTTGGCTGGCGACGGCCTGGGAAAATAGGTAGTGCCGACACAAAGAGGTTTGAGTTTCTCAGACCTCTCAATATTCCTCCTTAGCTCAGTTGGTAGAGCATGCGGCTGTTAACCGCAGGGTCGTTGGTTCGAGTCCAACAGGGGGAGCCATTTCTGTACATGAGCCGTCACAGGTTTGTGACGGCTCATGTAGACAGAACAGATCGACGACATGGGCCTTTAGCTCAGTTGGTTAGAGCAGCCGGCTCATAACCGGTCGGTCCCGGGTTCGAGTCCCTGAAGGCCCACCATACAGGGGTATAGCTCAGCTGGTAGAGCATCGGTCTCCAAAACCGAGTGCCGAGGGTTCGAATCCTTCTGCCCCTGCCATAAAAAATAACAGCGGAAGCTGATCAAATAGATTCCCCCAGATGGCGCGGTAGTTCAGTTGGTTAGAACGCCGGCCTGTCACGCCGGAGGTCGAGGGTTCAAGTCCCTTCCGCGTCGCCATTTGCTGCTATAGCTCAGTCGGTAGAGCGCATCCTTGGTAAGGATGAGGTCGGCAGTTCGAATCTGCCTAGCAGCTCCACGAGAAACCTCGGAACAAACGTTCCGGGGTTTTTTATTTGCCATAAGAGAAATTTGCGCACCGGGTAGACCATTCTACCCGGTGCGCGTGTTTACTCAGTTTTATGGCTCTCCTACAAAGAGCAGGTGGTTGGAGGTACCCAGGTGTTCCGGCTTCTCACAGGTGTAGAAGTGATAGCGCAGATACTGGGCATAGTTTTCCTCGTCCATGGCGTTGATCTTATCCTGGAGCAGTTCGCTGACCCCGTCGGAGGCCACCTCATGGAGCACCCTCACGCCGCCCTCCCGCAGCAGCTCCCGGCAAGCGTCCACGGTGTGGAACACGAAGGGGAAGTCATGACAGCGGAAGGTCTCTTTATCGTAATCGCCGTTTACAAAATAGTCCGGCACCTCATGAAACATGGTGAGAATGACCATATCGTTGGCGATGAAGGCGAAGAACAGGGTGCCATCCGGTTTGCACACCCGCTTGGCCTCCTGAATACAGCGGAGTTTGTCGGCTTGGCTGTGCAAGTGATACAGTGGCCCAAACAGGAGAACGATGTCAAAGGTGTTGTCTGCATAGTGGCTGAGATCCAGAGCGTTGCCCTGCACCAGATCAATGGTGTCCTGGGGGTTAGCTTCTTGCGGAAGGCTGCGATGTTTTCTTCCGACAGTTCCAGAGCGGACACCTGGTAGCCCTGCCGGGCAAAATACAGGCTATATTCCCCGGCACCAGCGCCCAAGTCCAGAATGTTCGCTCCTGGAGTGAGATACCGCTGGATATACTCCACGGTGGTCAAAAACTCCACTCGTGCTGCCTTAGAGTGGTTCAGGCGGCTGTTTTCGTCCAAACGGCGGTAGAGCTCCTGCACCAGCTGGGTGTCATTTTCAAACTGGAGTCTATCCGCAAAAGACTTGGGCACGTTCCATTGGCTTTTTAGAATGGCGTAGTGGACAGTATCACAAATGCCCTGGTTGTTGCGGGCAGACTGCTTGGAAGTGCCCTCACGGGTCATGCCGCATTTCTTCATCACACCGCCGGAATGGGGGTTGTTGGTGTCATGTTTGGCGGTGATGCGGTGAAAATCGCAAGCGTCAAACAAGTAGCCCAACACCCCTTGCAGCGCCTCGGTGGTGAGACCCTGATGCCACCAGGGTTGGCCAACGCAATAGGCCACTTCTACGCTGGAGAGCTGGTCGTTGAGATTCTTGCCGCTGATGCTCCCGACGGGCTGTCCCACCTCTTTGGGCACAATGAGCCACTGATAGAAGTTGTCCTGCCCGTAGCCACTCACCCAACTCTGCAGGACCTGTCGGGTGGTCTCTGGGCTGGTATGGACCGGCCAGGTGAGATACTGGACAACCTCCGGGTCGGAGGCCCAGTTGTCAAACATGGCCTGGGCATCCTCTACGGCAGCTCTGCGGAGAATGAGCCGCTGGGTCTCAATGGTTTTGGTTCCTTGGTGGATTGGCATAAGATCAGTCCTTTCCGTGTGTGGGCAGAGTTGAAAAACAAAAAAAGCAGTGCAAGCAACCTTTTACGGGTTTGGCCTGCACTGCATCTGCTTTCTGGGAATAGCCTCCTGGGTTATTCGTAAAAAGGGTATGACAATGTAAGCCCGGTGCAGCGGTTAGGCATTGCATCACCGGACATACGAGGGTTCATTTTGCCGAAAGACGTGCAGCGGGGCATGGTCACACCTCCTAGAAGTTTTGGATATTATACGTCTACCCCACGGAAAAGTCAACGGCCGGATAAAAATTCGCAATAGGATCAGTTCCTCGGTTGCCCAGCCACACAAAAAGGCGTTTGGCAGCCGCTTGCAGCATACCAAACGCCTTTCTTGTTACGGGGGCTCATCAAAGGGAATCTGCCCAGTGGGGATTTTTGAAGATGGCCCGGCCCACACCGATGAGGTCGGCACAGCCCTCCTCCAGAAGGGCCTCGGCCTGGGCTGGGGTGGTAACTCCTCCTGTGAGAAGGACGGGGAGGTGAACCGCCTGCTTGACCGGGACAGACAGGTCCCGGAAATACCCGGGTTCCCCGTGTCCGGGGTGGATAAATCCGTTCATGCCGCCGGTGAGGTGGAACAGATCTACGCCGCTGTGCTCCAGCAGTCGACAGGCCTCCACACAGTCCTCAACCGTGCTTCCCCCGGCCGCATAGTCACAGCCACCCAGCCGCAGGGCAATGGGATAGTCCTCTCCCACAGCCTGCCGAACCGCCTGGATGACTTCGCCATGGAAGCGGATGCGGTTTTCCACGGACTGGGGACCATACGCGTCGGTTCTCTGATTGGCCAGCGGGGAGAAAAACTGGTTGAGGAGATAGCCGTGGGCAGAGTGGAACTCCACCCCGTCAAAGCCGGCCTATTTTGCCCGGATGGCCGCCTGAGCAAACCATTGGGTCACCTGCTGGATCTGCGGAAGGGTCATCTCCCCAGGCAGTTCTTCCCGCTGCTTGGGATGATAGATGGGGCTGGGCCCTACGGGGACCTGCCCGGTGGTCTTGGACTGTGCAGCCGAGCCTGCGTGGCTGAGCTGAGCAAAGACTTTCACTCCTTCCTGGTGAATGCAGTCGGTCAGTCGCTGAAGGGAAGGAATCACATCGTCAGATGCGATGGAGGTCTGGCCTGGATGGGCCTTTCCCTGAAGGTGGATATAGCTGTGTTCGGTGATGATCAGGCCGATTTTGCTGTGTTTTGCCCGCTCCCGGTAGTAGTCACAGGCTGCGTCAGTGACGCAATCGTGCTCGTCTGCCTTTGCGGTTGCCATGGGGGGCATCACAAGACGATTGTCCAGGGTCAGGTTGCCAATGGTAATGGGATCCGATATGTGTGTCATAAAAAACGTCCTCCATAGAAAAATTATGTCATTGCCTGGGCCCCGGCGGGAGAGCGTGCTGAAACGCCTGCGCCAGCTTCAGGCGGAGGGCAAGACGCAAAAGCTAAAACGCAAAACCTGCGACATGGAACGATAGCTTAACATCGAAAACAACACCGCAGGCCTCCTGCGGTGCATACATACAGAATGCGCCCCGTGGCTTTATTCCACAGGGCGCATAGTTATGTATGGATTTATTTGCTGTATTTTCTCTTACGGCTGTAAGCGGCTGTACCGGTCAGGGCTACACCCGCCGCAAGCAGTACCGCAATCCAAAGGGCGATATTGCTGTTGTCTCCGGTCTGCGGGCTGCCTGTTGTCCCAGTGCTCGAATTGTCTTTATCGCCGGTCTGGTCGCCGCTTGGCTTATCGGTATCTGTCGGCGGCTCGGACGGATCTTCGGTTGTACCCGTTGCGGGGATTTCTACCGCCGCTTTTTCATAGCCGCAGACGGTGCATTCCTCGTGCTTGGAGCCTGCTTCTGTAGCAGTCGCTTCCTGATCCGTTACCCACTCAAAAGTGTGGGCGGTTTCGTTCAGCTTCTCGCCGCACTCACAGGTGTTCCAGTGATTAGTTTCATCGGAATGCCAGCCTGTTTCATCGGCGGTATGCTCCGTCAGCTTCGGAATAACCGTATCTTCAAGGGATATTTTTTCTGTACCGGCTTCATTGCTGAAATACTTGCCGCAGCCGTCACAGTACCAGTATTCAATATTACCCTCGGTCATATGGGTTGCCGGTTTCGCTTCTGTTTTCACAAGATTTGTGTGTCTTGCGGCATTAACTTCCCCGTATTCCTCGCCGCAGATGTCGCAGACTGCCTTATCTGTACAAGTGGCAGTGCCGCCGGTATGCTGACATTCATAGCCGCATTCCGAGCATACGCCGTTTTGCCATTCGTGTGCTTCTTCTGCCACGACTGGCGTATTGCAGCAGCTATATGCGCTGGAATGGGTAGTCGCCGTCTTTGTCCATACGATTTCGCCAATGTGATTTTCAGGATTGATTGCTCCATAGGAGTTTCCACAGGTTTCGCAGACCGCCGGTGCAGTACAGGTAGCTTCGCCGCCGGAGCAATTTTGACTCTCTGTATCTCCACAAACGGAGCAGGTGCGGGTGTGCGTGTCGTTTCCATTGCTCTGCCAGCTGCCCCAGCTGTGGCCAAGAGCATCTCCGTTTTCAAAGGTTTCTGTTCCTTTGGCACCACACACGCAGGAGTAATAATATTTTGCCGGGGCCGTACAGTTGGCGGCTGACGCAAGGTAGGTATCGGAAACAACCAGCTGATCGTAGCTGTGCACCGTATACCCATCCTTTTGGCTGTTATCTGTAATCGGGCAGCCTGCGACGGTGCATTCATGCCAGTGGTAGCCGCCATCGCTGCTCCAATCGCCCGACCAGCTATGCTCGTGTACGGTCACGGTGACTGGCGCGCTGTAGGTGCGTTCGTAATTGTCAGTACCCGGCAGATAGCATCGAAGCTCATAGGTACCGACCGCTGTCGGCATCCCATCGCTCCATGCAGACTCACCTGTGCTGCGATACTGGAACTGTAAGTTGCTCTTATCCAGTCCGTCCTGACCAGTCAGGGTAATACTTTCTGCCGGATAGGAAGCCGCATTCCCGGAGACGGAGTAGACCGTAAGGTCGTCCGTCAACTGCAGAGTAATCGCACCTTTTCCTTCCACGGAATACCCTGAGGAAGAGCTGTTGAACTGCTTTGTCCCCATGGTTCTTGCCTGATACAGTGTCAGAATCTCTCCGTTTGAGTCAACCCTTCCACCATTCGCCGCCGTTTCCCGTCCCGCAATCCAGAACTCGAGGGGGCTGCCATCGTACTCTCCGAAATAAATCTTCTGATTGGTGGGGTTTGCGCCCGCAACGATGCCCGCCGATGTTGGTTGACCTTTTGCGACATTCTCCCAATCCGCTTCGCTCAAAGCGGAGAGATCGCCCCAAGAGGTCTGAAGCTTATCTTTCTCCGCAAACACGCGCAGGTTTTCTGCCGCCCCAGAGGTCGTCTGCATGATGTTGCTGTTTACGCCTACAAAGGTGACGGGCGTGGTGGCGGCGGCGAGTCTCGCGCCTGACCCATCCTCCATCCACACCTTTATGGTATATCCGTCAAGGCTTCTAATGCCCCAACTTGTAGCGTCTATGGTAACCGAGCGGTTCTCTTGTCCGATTTTCCCTGCGGCGGCATACACCATCGTCCCGTCTGTCAGGCTGTCCTCCTTGTATGCCTGCACGACGACGTACTGACCGGCAACGCCGCCTGTATAATTGACCGTCAGGGCAAAAGAATCCAAATTTACCGATGTTACATCAAAATCATCCTGTGACATGGTCTTCAGGTACATGCCGTAACTCGGCAAAGTACTCGTCGTGCTTTTTCCAAAATCGGAGGAGCCTTCAATTTGTATTTGCATAGCGCCGATGTCCGAGCCGCTTGCCACTTGGGCGGCGGAGGCCGCCGCGGCAAAGCTTATGGAGCTGAGATCGATTTTAAACACGGGCGCTACGCCTGAGGAGCCATCAACAGAAGAATTTGCTACAGAATCTCCCCGGTTGGAACGATACGCATAACTGTCATTATCAGAGCTTGCCGAGCGAAGCCATGCATTGCTGCTTGTCCCGCCGTTCCAATCGGCGCTCCAATAAGAGATGGGAATGACCCGGTTTTTATCCGACAAAGCATCGTTGTCGCAGTCTTCACCCCATGTGAGCACATGATCATTGTTACCTACCGCAGCAGGCAGAGTGAAGCGGTCGGTCGTCTCATAGACGCTTGTAATATTTCCGGACGTATCATATACGGCCGTGCCGTAGGTCCACGGCTGCACCAGGGCGTATTCCTCGTCCGAAAAACGCCAGGGATAATTTGCCTCATTATCCGCTGACATGGTGTCAAGCGGGAGCGTACCGTCCGTTTTTGTCGCATTGTTCAGGTAGGCGCGCAGGTCGCTGCGCCCCCAGTGGTTGGCGTTCGCGCTCGTCACAAAGCTCTCCGGCTCTGCCGCAAACGCCGTCGCCGGAACAAGCCCCGCCGCAAGACAGATTGCCAGCAGCAGGCTTAAAAATCTTCTTTTTGTCTTCATCTTTCTCCAGTCCCTTCGTATGATTTTAAGCAATTCAGAACAAACGAAAAAAGCGCGTCCTGTCCACTGTAAAATGAGCAGGCTATGCCTTTATAATTTCTTCTGTTTTGGGCTTGACAGGAAAAAAGGCAAAGTTAGGGTGAGGTATGTATACATCAGTCTGTCTCTTGCCGCCACTCTTGTCAACCCTTTTCTGAGCATAATTTTACAGATAAAAGTATACCATAAAATTCGGGCGGTTTTCAATTTTTTTCTGAGGAAAGGCGGACCGCGTCAAACCGGCAATCATCCATCGGAACAGACCGTCCTTCCATGTAAACATTTAGGGGTTAAAAAAGCCTTGTTTTAAGCCGTTTCCAGAACCCAAACTTTAAGGGGGCAGTGTTTGTACCTTACCCCTCGTTTTAGCGTTTGAAAGCGTTACAGGCTCATTTTGCAGCTTTATCAGAACCTCGTCTACAAGGTCTGTGTATCTGCCCTGCGCCAGCAGCTTATTGCGGTATGCAAGCAAAGCGTTGAAAATATACCGTCTTTCTTCTGCCGTTAAATACATGTGATATTCTTCTTCCTCATACGAAGATCACCTCGGCGTTGACGGCTTCCGTAACCGCTGACCGCAGGGCATTTATCCTGCCAACCCATTCCATTTGATTGTCGGCTTTCAGCGTTTCGGTAATACCCTCACGCTCTGCCCGCTGCTTCATAAGCCGGTCAAACAGATCCTGCGCCTGTTCCTCAACATCGGCCAGATAGGATTGCAGCTTGCCGCGTGTCAAAAGGCTGGTATAAAGCGCCTTTTTATGCTCTCGGATATACCGCAAATGCCGCCGCCCCCATACGCCGATAGACTGTTCTTCTTTTTCGGCTGGTAAATCCAAGCAGGGAATATAATAATCGCCCCGCAGTTCATACCAAAAGCCGTTTTGCTCGTTATAGATGTACTGTTCCATTTTGTAATCCTCCAAAATCATATATTTGCACATACATCACAGTTTCCCGATTGCCACACTCTGTTATATCTTGTTATGAAATTTTCCTGCCCTTGCTTTTGCCCTTATCATGTGCCGGAGCAAGGGTAAAACGGTGCGAAATCGTATAAAGGGATAAGGTGAGCAGAGTGCGAAAAATCCTTTATTTTCAACGGTTTCGGAGGACTTTATTAAATCCCTATGGGGCGGTATAACCGCCTACATGATTTGAGGTTTCAAATTATGATTTATCAGACCACAGGCACCTGCGCCAAGGAAATTAAATTGGAAGTGGACCGTGGAGTAATCCAGTCGGTGGAGTTTGTGTTGGGATGTCCCGGCTTTACCCAGGCTCTCAGCCGCCTGCTGGTGGGGATGCGTGTGGACGATGCCATTGCGCAGCTGAAAGGAATTCAATGCCTGGACAAGGGAACCTCCTGCCCGGATCAGTTGGCCCTGGCCCTGCTGCACGACCAGGAAGAGGAAGGGGAATGACGGAGACAGAGAATCTGTAAGGACGATTTTAGTCCGATTTGTGGGAAATCTGAATCCATATGACACCGCCCCGCCAACATCCCTCTCAGGAGCTTGCGAAAAAACAATATGTTGACTTTTTTCGACAATGACGATACTATATGTAGTATATTCAAAACATTCCTGGGAGGAGATCGAAATGAACGTACGCAAGCGCAGCGGCAAGGTAGTTCCCTTTGACGCTGAATTTATACATCGTGCCGTCACCCTGGCTGCGGCGGCGGCAGGGGAGCACGACCCGGAGGGGGTGGACCGCGTCACCGAGGCGGTGCAGGCCAGGCTGGAGGCTGCCGGTCAGGAGATCGTGGACATTGAGCGCATCCAGGACACGGTGGAGGAGACCCTGTTTGAGATGCAGTTCTACCGCACCGCCAAGGCCTACATCCTCTACCGGATGCAGAAGGAGAAGGAGCGCACCAGCGGCCAGTGGCAGGAGGGCATCCTGACCCGGGAGTTTTTGAGCCCCTACAAGCATATGCCCAACCCCATGGAGCAGCTGGGCGCCTTCGTCTACACCCGCACCTACTCCCGGTATCTGCCCCAGCAGGGCCGCCGGGAGTTCTGGTGGGAGACGGTGCGCCGGGCGGTGGAGTACAACACCTCGCTGGCCCCCACGTCCCGGGAAGAGGCGGAGAAGCTGTACGACAACATCTATCATCTGCGGCAGTTCTTGTCCGGCCGCACCCTGTGGGTGGGGGGCACGCCGGTGGCGGAAAAGTATCCCATGGCCAACTACAACTGCGCCTTTACCGTCATTGACGACTTTATGGCCTACCACGACCTGTTCTACCTGTTGATGGTGGGCAGCGGCGTGGGGGTGCGGGTGCTCAAATCCGACGCTGAGCAGCTGCCCCCGGTGCGCACCGACCTGAAGATCCTGCACAAATCCTACGATCCCGTGCCTGCGGACCAGCGGCTGGAGTATACCAACCTCACCTTCCGGCGGGACACCGCAACCCTGGCCATTGGCGATTCCAAGGAGGGATGGGCCCAGGCGCTGAGCCGGTATTTCGAGCTCATCACCAACCGGGAGTACGAGGGGGTCACCACGCTGGTGGTGGACTACGACTCCATCCGGCCCAAGGGAGAGCGGCTCAAGACCTTTGGCGGCACGGCCAGCGGTTCCGGCTCCATGATGACCATGCTGGACAAGATCCACAAGGTGGTCACCGCCGCCGGGGCCCGGAATGGGGCCGCGCGCACCCGGCTGCGCCCCATCGACCTGCTGGACATCGCCAACATCATCGGCGAGAACGTGGTCTCCGGCGGTGTGCGCCGCACCTCGGAGATCGGCCTGGTGGACGCAGACGACGAGACCTGCATCCAGGCGAAATCCAATCTCTACCGCCAGGTCAACGGCCACTGGGAGATGGACAAGAGCATCGCCCACCGGCAGATGAGCAACAACTCCATCTTCTACCGGGAAAAGCCCACCCGGGAGAAGCTGCACTGGCACCTCCAGCAGATGCGCTATTCCGGCGAGCCGGGCTGGGTCAACGAGGAGGCGGGGCTGAAGCGGCGGCCCAACTTCTGCGGCTGCAACCCCTGCGGCGAGATTCTGCTGGATTCCAACGGCCTGTGCAACCTGACCACGGTGAACGTGATGGCGTTTGTCCAGGGGGATGGCACCCTGGACCGGGCAGGTCTGCTGGAGGCCCAGCGCCTGTCCGCCCGGGCGGGCTACCGCATGACCTGCCGGGAGCTGGAGATGTACCGCTGGGACCGGGTGCAGAAGCGGGACCGCCTGCTGGGCTGTTCTCTCACCGGCTGGCAGGACATGGTCAACGCCACCGGGCTGGACCGGGCCCAGCAGGCTCAGCTGCTGGATGAGCTGCGGGCCCAGGCCCGCAAGGCGGCGGACGAGATGGCCGATCAGCTGGGGGGCAATCGCCCGCTGCTGGTGACCACCATCAAGCCGGAGGGCACCCTGTCCCTGCTGCCCACCGTGTCCAGCGGCGTGCACTACTCTCACTCGCCCTACTATATCCGCCGGGTGCGCATCACCGCCACCGATCCGCTGTGCCGGGTCTGCGAGGAGCTGGGCTATCCGGTGCTGCCCGAGGTGGGCCAGGACCCCGAGGACCCCACCACCAAGGTGCTGGAATTCCCGGTGAAGGCCCCCGCCGGCCGGGTCAAAGGGGATGTGACCGCCATTGAGCAGCTGGAAAACTACAAGATGTTCATGGAGCACTATGTGGACCACAACTGCTCCATTACGGTGCACGTGCGGGAGAACGAGTGGGACGACGTGGAGCAGTGGGTGTGGGACCACTGGGACGACGTGGTGGCCCTCTCCTTCCTGAGCTACGACGACAGCTTCTATGAGCTGCTGCCCTATGAGGAGATCGATCAGGCGGAATACCAGCGCCGCAAGGCAGCCATGCGCCCCTTCAATCCGGCGCTGCTCTGCCGCTACGAGCATGAGGAGACCGAGCTGGATATCGGCGCCTCGGACTGCGCCAACGGCGTGTGCCCCGTCCGCTGACCAGACAAATCTATGGAGAGAGAAAACACAGCTGCTCATATACCGCGACGGCTTTGCCGGAATGGTATACCGCCATGTTTTTCGGTGGCCCCGCCAGGGGCGAGAAAAACGGCGATCAAAATCCCGGTATCACAGCTGCCTTGCGGCTATGATACCCTGACAGCTGAGCACAGCGCCCCAGCCGCATTTTTCAAATGAAGTGCGGCTGGGGCGCTGTGGTATATTTTCTGCGCTTACAGCACGGTCTGGGATGTGTGATTGCCCGGGTATCCTTGGCAAGGGGAGCGGGACTGGGAAATGCGGAAAACGCAGCCGGACAGCAGGACAAGCGGGGCGAGGTGGGTTTGTATATGTGTGGGACAGCAGGATTTTGTGGGTTTGAGGAGGATTTCCTCCACCATAGAGAGCGGTGGACCCAGGTGCTGCTGGTGGAGCGCTTCCGCCAAATGCTGGACCATTCCCAGGCGCCCATCCACCGGTTTTTGGACCGGGAGAAGGCCGTCCGCTTCCTCTCCCGGCCCAAGGACTACGGCAGACCCTGGTTCGGCCAGCTCATGGCGGGGCCCCAGATGATCGCCTACTGGCTGCAAATCAACCACTGGATGGAGCGCTGCGGCATCGGATAAGGGGAGTGTCCCCTCTCCCGGCGCCGGGGAGCAACGGGAGGGAAAAGCCCAAAATCTTCCCCGGATATGCCGGATTGGCCCTTGTAAAATTGGCAGAATACGGTATGATGATAGGGAAGATCCTGTGAGGAAGGGCCACAAAGGAGGAAATACAGAGAGGAGAGCGGGTATGGATACACTGGGGTACAAGACCCGGGCGGGCTCCGCCCCCAACGGGAAGCCGCGGGTATACCTTTGCTGCCACCCGGAGGACTGCTCCATTTACCTGGAGCCCATGGCCCAGGAGCTGCTGGAGCTGTGGGACTGCGCGGTGTGGTACCGGCAGGGGGAGCGGACGGAGGAGTGGAGCCAGGGGGCGGAGGAGGAAGCGTTGGACATCCTGGGGCAGATGCAGCTGGTGGTGGTCCCTGTGTCCGAGGCCTTTTTATACGAGGAGGGCAACGCGGCACGGCGGGAGTTTGACCTGGCGGTGGCGCATCACATCCCCGTGCTGCCCATTTTGGTGGAAGGGGGCCTGGCCGGGGCGTTCAACCAGAGGTGCGGCACCATGCAGTGTCTGGACCGCACCTCCCAGGACGTGACCGAGATCCCCTACCGGGAGAAGCTGAAAAAGTTTCTGGACGCCGTGCTGGTGCCGGACGACCTGGCCCAGCAGGTGCGGGCGGCCTTTGACGCCTATGTGTTTTTGAGCTACCGGAAGAAGGACCGCCGATACGCCCAGGAGCTGATGCGGCTGATCCACGCCAACCCCTTCTGCCGGGACATTGCCATCTGGTACGACGAGTTTCTCAGCCCCGGGGAGGATTTTAACGACACCATCGCCCAGGCGCTGCAAAAAAGCCGCCTGTTCGCCCTGGCGGTGACCCCGAACCTGGTCAATGAGAAGAACTACGTCATGGACGTGGAGTACCCCATGGCCCGGCAGGCGGGAAAGAAGATCCTGCCTGCCCAGCTGTGCCCCACCGATCGGCATAAGTTGGAGCAGTGCTACCAGGGCCTGCCCCAATGCGTGGACAGCCGGGACCAGGCGGCCCTGTCCGACTCCCTGCTGGAGGCGCTCCAGGGTGTGGCAGTGGGGGAGAACGACAGCTCGCCGGAGCACCTGCTGTTCATCGGCCTGGCCTACCTGGGCGGCATCGACGTGGAGGTGGACCTCCGGCGGGGGGTGGAGCTGGTCACCCAGTCCGCCCAGCTGGGCCTTCCCCAGGCCATGGACAAGCTGGTGACCCTGTACGGCACCGGCACCGGGGTGCCCCTGGACCAGGGCCAGGCCATTGAGTGGCAGGAGAAGCTGGTGGCGGCCCTGTCCCAAGAGCCGGGGCAGGAGGCGGCGCTGCTGGAGCACCACCAGAGGCTGGCCCACCTGTGCTGGGCGTGCCAGCGCTACCCCCGGGCCCAGGAGGCGTGCCGGGGGGCCATGGGATGCCTGGCCCGGGGCGCCTTTTCCCCCCAGGTCATCCGGGACACCACCCTGTGGTACTACGACCATATGGGCCGCATTGCCCAGGCCCTGGGCCGCCTGGAGGAGGCCCAGGAGCACTTTTTGGCCCACCAGATGCTGTCCGCCCAGTGGGCCCGGGAGGAGGGGGGCATTCCCGCCCTGGACAGCTGGATGGTCAGCTATGACCGGCTGGGCCAGCTGAGCCTGGACCAGGGGGAGCTGGAGCAGGCCCTGGAGCACTTCACCCGGGGCCGGGCGCTGGCCCGACAGGTGGATCAGCAGGTGCACACCGTCTCCGCCATGAACCGGCGGATGACCATGGAGCTGCAGTGCAGCCGGGTGCTGCTGGATCAGGGCCGGCTCAACGATGCCCTGGAGGCCTATGAGAGCCTGCTGCCTCTGGCCCGGCAGCTGGCCCGGGAGGGGGACAGCCAGGCGGTGACCCGGTACATCGGGGCCTGTTATGACATGAGCCAGCTCTGCGGCCAGCTGGGTCAGCTGGACAAGGGCGTGGCGTATGCCCGGCAGGGGCTGGCGGGAGCCAGGGCCCTGGCCCAGGAGATGCCCACCCTGAGCCACCAGCGAAACCTGGCCGCGCTCTACCTCCAGTATGGGGACAGCTGTTTCCTCACCCACACCCCGGACAAGACGCTGGACCCGGACATTGTGCACAGCTACCGGCAGGGGGCCCAGCTGGCCCAACAGGTGGCCCAGCGCACCGGATCGGCCCAGGGGTGGATGGATGTGGCCCGCGCCCTGGAGCGCGTCAGCCGGTGGTATGGGTTGGACGGGCAGGAGGAGCGGGAGGAGCGCACCCTGACCCAGGCCATAGAGGCGGCCCAGCGGGGGGTGGACGCCCAGGGCGGGGTGGAGGCCCGGCGGCAGCTGGCCGACCGGCTCCAGCAGATGTCCCGGCTGTGCCGGGAGCGGATGGACGCCCAGGGGGAACAGGGGTACACCCGGCGGTGCTTCCAGCTCCGCCAGGAGATCGCCCGGGACACCGACGCGGGGGAGGATCTCGTTGCCCTGGCCTCCGCCCACCAGGCTATGGGCCTGTGGGCGGAGATGGAGGACGACCACCCGGGGAAGCTGGCCCACCTGGAGGAGAGCGTCCGGCTGTGCCGGGAGGTGGTGCGGCGGGAGCCCACCGTCACCCGCTATCGAAAGACCCTCTCCGCCTACTACCAAAACCTGGCCCTGACCTATTTCCGGGGGGACGACGTGGCCCGATACCGGGCGTATGCCCACAAGGCCCTGGAGCTGGAGGAGGAACTGGTGAAGGAGGACGGCTCCCCCATGGCCTGGTGGTCTCTGGCCGGGCGGTATGAGGAGCTGATGTCCTACGGCAGCCAGGACAAGGCCCAGGGCTGGGAGGAGACCCGGCGCTGCTGCCAGCGGTATCTCCAGATCTATCAGGAGCTGGCCCGGCGGGACCCCTCCAAGGAGCAGCTGGACCGGCTGGCCACAGCCTGGGACCGGGCCAGCGGCGTGGCCCAGCGGTGTGAGCAGTGGCAGCAGGCGCTGGCCTGGCAGCGGGAGGAGTCCCAGGTGCGGCAGCGGCTGCTGGCCCAGGCCCCCCACGACCTCTGGGCCTATGACCGGGCCATGGAGAGCCAGCGGCGTCTGGCCCAGGTGTGCCTGGAAATGGAGGACCTGGGGCAGGTGGAGACGTACGGGGAGGAATACCTCCGCCGGGTGGTGGAACTGCCCCGCACATTCGGCGGCCAGACCCCATATCGGGGCCAGACCCTGACGGAGTACGCCGGAGCGCGGACCCGGCTGCTGATGCAGGAATGCGACGAGAAGGCCCGGGGGTGGAAGGAGGCGGGCAAGTACCAGCTGGCAGAGGACGCCTGGGCGGTGGCGGTGGACTGTGCCAAGACCTTCCTGGAGCTCCAACCCGGGGACCGGGAGGGCAGAGGCCGGCTGGCCATGCTCCACTTCCGGCTGGCGGATGCCAGGCCGGACAGCTATGTGGTGTACGACCTGGAGCAGGCCCTGAAGCTGTGGGAGGGCCTGGCCCGGGAGTTCCCCCACCAAGAGGGGTACGCCCAAAACGCCCGGGCGGTGCGGCGTATTTTGGAGGACTGAACACAGAGGAGGTGGATGTGCCGTGGGCACATATCTGAAGAAGGCGGGAAAGTGGCTGCTCTTTTTCACCCCGCTGCTGCTGGGGGGAGTGGGCCTCATCGGGATGGAGGGGGAGCCGGTGCTGGACGGCGTGTTCCGATGCGTGTCCATGTATGTCATGAACTACCAGGACTCCCCGCCCAACCTGTGGGTGGAGCTGGCCCGGTGGACGGCCCCTCTGGCCACGGCCAGCGGGGTGCTGCTGGCGGTGGCGGCGGTGCGGGATCGGCTGCGGGACTGGCTGCGGGCGCTGCGGGGGGACAGCGTGGCCGTGTACGGCAGCCGGGAGCAGCGGGAGGAGCTGCTGGCCCAGCTGGGCCGCCGGGGCATCGACGGGGGCCAGGACTGGCATCTGGTTCGGGCCCAGAACTACCTGCTGCTGGGGTCGGAGGAGGAGAACTTTGACTTCTACGGGGACAACCGGGCCGCCCTGGCCGGGCGCACCGTCTACCTCCAGTCCTCCACCCTGCCGGCCCAGTCCGTGTCTGACCCGGGGCTGCGCCTGTTCTGTCCCGAGGAGACGGCGGCCCGGCTGTTCTGGAAGGAGCGGTGCCTCTATGAGACCTCGGCGGGGTGCGGACACCGGATGCAGGTGGTCTTTGTGGGCTTCGGCGCCCTGGGCGAGCAGCTGCTCACCTACGCCCTGCAAAACAACATCTTTTCCCCGGAGCAGCGCATTGCATACCACATCTTCGGGGACGGCGCCCGGTTTTCCGCCGTCCACACCGGCCTGTCCGCCCTGGGCGACCCGGTGATCTTCCACCGGGAGATGTGGTATGAGGACCTGGAGCTGCTGGAGACGGCCCAGATGGTGGTGGTCCTCACCCAGCAGGAGCAGCTGGCGCTGGTGCGGGACATCCTGCTGGCCACCACCGCCCCGGTGCTGGACGTGTTTTCCGCCGGGGAGGGGGAGCTGAAGCTGCTGGCCGGACAGGAGCGGGTGCGGCTGTTTGCCTGGGAGAAGGTGGGGTGGGCCCCGGACAACATCTTCCGGGACACCATGTTTCACCGGGCCAAACGGATCAACCTGCGCTACGCCCACCTGTACAGCGGCACCCAGGAGACCCCGGAGAACGGGGAGCGGGAGTGGGAGCGGCTGGACGGCTTCACCCGCTACTCCAACGTCAGCGCGGCGGACTACCACCAGGTGCGCCTGCATATGCTGGACGCCCTGGGTTGGCCCAGGGAAGCTGCGCAGTTGACCGGAGAGCAGATGGAGCTGCTGGCGGAGCTGGAGCACATCCGCTGGTGCCGGTACCACTACCTCAACAACAGGCGGCAGGGGGAGCCGGGAGAGGGGAGGCGGAAGGACCCCGCCCGGCGCATCCACGCCGACCTGGTCCCCTACGGGGCCCTCACCGACCCGGAAAAGCAGAAGGACCGGGACAACATCCGGGTTTTGCTGTCGGTGGAGTGAGCCGCACCCCACCCCAGCGGCCCGGCCAACGGAGAAATCGTATATTTTGTGAACAAACATGACTAAAAATGTTAACATTAGCACTCGGCCCTTGACAGTGCTAATTGACGGTGCTATAACATAATTGTTCCAAAAAGAGGAGCCCGAAGGGCTTCTCCCGCAGGGCATCAATGAATGCAACGAATGGAGGAATGACTTATGTTGCCCAGCATTTTTGGTGAGAATTTGTTTGATGATTTCTTTGGTGATGACTTTGGGATGTTCCCCGTGTGGAATGGCCGCAGCCAGCTGTACGGCAAGCACGCCAAGAATTTGATGAAGACCGACGTGCGGGAGACCGAGGACAGCTACGAGCTGGATGTGGATCTGCCCGGCTTTAAGAAGGACGAGATCAAGGTGGACCTGAAGGACGGGTATCTGACCATTCAGGCCTCCAAGGGTCTGGACAAGGACCAGCAGGACAAGAAGGGCAAGTACATCCGTCAGGAGCGGTATGTGGGCGCTTGCAGCCGCAGCTTCTACGTGGGGGATGTGGAGCCTCGGGACATCTCGGCCAAGTACGAGGACGGCATCCTGAAGCTGTCCATGCCCAAGCAGGCCAAGCGCCAGCTGCCTGAGAGCACCACCATTGCCATCGGCTAAGGCATCACCCCGAGGGGGGGCACTTCTGCGAAAGCGGAAGTGCCCCCCTTTTTTTGGTCATTGTCAGAGAATATTTCACATATTATAATGGAAGCACATAGAGGGGAGGGGAAGGGCCATGGGCAGACGGGGCAACCACGACAAGGGCTGGTTCCAGCTGGACAACGCCGCCATGATGTACTCCGCCATCCAGAGCGGCACCTACTCGGCGGTGTACCGCTTTTCCGCCGTCATGGCCCGGGAGGTGGACCCCCAGGCCCTTCAGCGGGCCATCGACCGCACCATGCCCCGGTTCCCCGGCTTCCATGTGAAGATCCGCAAGGGGGTCTTTTGGTACTACTTTGAGCCGGACGACGCCCCCGGCCCCTTTTTGCAGCCGGACATCCAAAACCCCTGCCAGCCGGTGTACTTTCAAAACAAGGACCAGCTCATCCGCTTTTTCTACTACAACCACCGCATCTCCATGGAGGTGTTCCACGCCCTGGCCGACGGGGCCGGGGCGCTGGTGCTCTTCAAGACTCTGCTGGCGGTGTATCTGAGGGAGCTGGGGGAGGAGATCCCCAACCAGGAGGGGATTTTGGATGTGGACCAGGCCCCGGACCCTCAGGAGTGGGAGGATGCCTACGCCCGGTACACCCGCAGGAGGGTGCGGCTGGGCCGCTCGGAGGGGAAGGCGTACCCCTGTACCGGCACGCCGGAGCCCTTTTACACCCTCAACGTCACCATGGGCTTTGTCTCGGTACAGGCCCTGCGCCAGGTGGCCAAGGGCCACGGGGCGTCCATCACCGAGTATCTGGCGGCGGTGCTCATCCAGTCCATTCTGGCCCGCCAGCGGCGGGAGGGACGGCGGCGGGAGCTGCCGGTGGCCCTGGCCATCCCCATCAATCTGCGCCCCTATTTTCCCAGCCCCACCCTGCGCAACTTCATCCTCACGGTGCGGCCCGCCATTGACCCGGAGCTGGGGGACTACACCCTGGAGGAGATCATCGCCCAGGTGCACCACCACATGAGGCTGCACATCACCCGCCAGGAGATGCAGGGGGTCATCACCCGCAACGTGTTCTTTCAGCGGTTTCTCCCCCTCCAGCTCATTCCGGTGCCGGTGAAAAACTTTGTGGTGGACACGGCCTACCGCCTGACGGGCAACCGCCCCTACTCCACCACCTACACCAACCCCGGGGCGTTTCGGGTGCCCCGGGAGATGGAGCCCCACATCCGGCACATGGAGGTGGTGCTGGGCCAGTCCTACACCCCCCGGGTGAACTGCGCCTCCATCAGTTACGGGGACACCATGGAGATCACCTTTGCCGGGACGGTGAAGGAGACGGATGTGGAGCGGGACTTCTTCCGCACCCTGGTCAAAGACGGCCTCCATGTGAAGGTCACATCCAATCGAAGGGAGTGAACAGGCCATGTCATACTGCGTCAACTGCGGGGTGGAGCTGGACCCGGATGCCCGGCGCTGTCCCCTGTGCCACACCCCGGTGGTCAACCCGGCGTGTCCGGTGGACGAAAGCATCCCCCCCAACTTCCCGGAGCAGCGCCGGGAGGTGGAGCCGGTGAACCGGCGGGAGGCGGCGGTGCTGCTCTCCGCCCTGTACGGGGTGGTGGGGGCCTGCTGCGTGCTGCTCAACCTGCTGTTCTGGCGGGACGGGATGCCCTGGTCCATGATCGTGGCGGGGGCCTGCGCCATGCTGTGGGTGTGGACGGTACTCCCTCTGCTGCTGCGCTCGGCCCACTCCATCCTCCTGCTGGGGCTGGATCTGCTGGCGGTGGCGGGGCTGCTCTGGCTCATCGCCGCGGCGGTGGACGGCCTGAACTGGCTGGGGCGGCTGGCCCTGCCCATCTGGTGGGGGTGCTCGGTGGTGCTCCTGTTTTTGTGGTATATCCTCCCCCGGCGGTCCATTTTGAGCCGGTGTATGCTGGTGCTGGGCAGCTGTGTGGCGCTGATGCTGTGGCTGGAGGGGTGTATCGACCTGTTTTTAGGGGGCTATCAGCCCCGGTGGTCCCTGGTGGTGGCGGTGGTGGGGGTGGCCCTGATGCTGCCCCTGCTCATCATCCGCTACCGTCCCGATCTGCGCCGGGAGGTGCGGCGGCGGTTCCACTTTTGACAATGCAACCCCCGGTGGCTCTCCGTTTGAGAGAGCCGCCGGGGGTTTTCCGTGGTCAAAGGCTCCCTTGTG
The DNA here is from genome assembly GCA_018715985.1 of Candidatus Enterenecus avicola. Lineage (GTDB taxonomy): Bacteria > Bacillota > Clostridia > Oscillospirales > Oscillospiraceae > Enterenecus > Enterenecus avicola. Next base: position 1,811 of record DVKO01000043.1, on the reverse strand, counting down.
AAAGGGAGCCTTTGAGACATTCAGTCCATCTGCTGCAAGAACGCCGCCATGTGCTCCATGGCCTCCCCGGCGCTTTTCAGGGGGAACATCTGGAACACGTGCCACATATCCGGCCAGATGCGGAGCACGCAGGGCACCTCGGCCTGGCGCAGCTTGTCCGCCAGGCGGGTGGCGTCGTCCCGCAGGATCTCCCGGGCTCCCACATGGATGAGGGTGGGGGGGAAGCCGTGGAGATCGGCAAAGAGGGGGGAGAGGTGGGGGTCGGACCAGTTGGCGCCGGGGGCGTAGGCTTGGCGCACGGCGTGGATGTAGTTGGTGGTGAGCATGGGGTCCAGGTCCCGGGCGGAGACATAGGACTCCCCGGAGGCGGCCAGGTCGGTCCAGGGGGAGAAGAGCACCAGCCGCCCGGGGAGGAACCGGCCCCGCTCCTTTAGCCGCAGGGTCAGCTCCAGGGCCAGGTTGCCCCCGGCGGAGTCCCCCGCCACAATGACGTCCCGGGCGCCGTACCCCAGGTGCATCAGGTAGTCCCAGGCGGTGACGGCATCCTCCAAAGCTGCCGGATAGGGGTGCTCCGGGGCCAGCCGGTACTGGAAGGCCAGGGTCTCCCGGCCGGTGGCGGCGGACATCTTGGCGGCCAGCACCCGGGCGTAGCCCAGGTTGCCGCTGGTGTAGCCGCCGCCGTGGCAGTAGAGGATCACCTGCCGCCGCTGGTGGCCCCGCTGGGGGCGCACCCAGGCCATGGGCAGCTGGTGGTGGGTAAAGGGCTCCCAGCTAAAGCCGATGGGGGGCGAGATGAGCCGGCCCAGCACCTCCTGGCCCATGCGCTGCCGGTTCAGATCGCTGGGGGCCATGGAGTCGGGGGAGGTGGCGGAGTGGATGGTTTTCAAAGCGGCCATCATCCCGTCGGTGAGACGCTTGTTGAGCCGTTCGGTGCGCTCCCGGGGGAGCAGGGAGTGGTATTTCATAGGCGCACCCCCGGGGTCAGCCGCGGCGGGCGGTCAGGGCGGTGATGAGGTCGCCGATGCCGTCCACCATGAGGCCCACCCCAAAGACCACAATGACCATCTGGGCGGCCTGGAAGGGGTTGACCATGAGCACCAGGCCCACGATCAGGGGCACCAGGGTGGACACCACGCAGAAGGCCAGGCCGGGGGCGTGGTCCTGGATGGCGGCCAGCATCAGGGGCAGCTTGCCCACCCCGTCCATGAGCAGCAGAGCGCCCAGCACAAAGGGGAGGAAGGAGAGGATGACGTGGGGGCGAAAGAGGGCAAACAGGGCCAGGCACAGGGGGAGCACCGTGAGAAACAGGTCCCCTCCGAAGGACTGACCCTCCTTCCGCCCCTGGAGATAGCGGATGAGGTGGGGCACGGCGTACACCGCGCAGCCAATGGCCAGGGCCCACACAAATACGGTGCCCACAGCGGCGGGGAAGAGGACCAGAGGCAGGCCCAGGGCGATGTAGAGCACGGCGATGCCCACCGAGGCGTTGCGGGACCAGAAGTAGTTGAACATAGGGGTGACCTCCTTCAGGGCCCGCAGGGAGCGGGCCGCAGATCTGAGTTCATTGTACCACATCCACCTGACAAGGGCCAGGGAAGAATGGTGCAATTCTTTGTCTCTGACCTGAGGGGCTTGCTCTCCTCCGATTTCTCAGGCGGAAACCAGCGCCCCCGGTGGGGACGCTCCGCTGGGCCCAATTTCTCAGCGATGAGAAATTGGGGAAAGAATCGCCAAAGGCGGGGCCTTCCCCCGCCTTGTGGAATCCACCCCGCGGTACTGGATGCCCCTGCGTTCTCCTTGTTTCGGCCCTT
>DVKO01000042.1 GCA_018715985.1 Candidatus Enterenecus avicola | reverse complement strand
GAGCGTGTCGAAAAAGTTCGACACGCTTCTCAAAAATGCAAGCATTTTTTCGAGGGGATGCAGCCCGCTGCGCGCAGAATCGGGTCAAAGGACGACCCGATTCCACACTGGCGGGCTCCAGAAGTGTTTTTTTCGATGCTCATGTCCCCGAAAAAAACAGATTTCAATTTATTTTCCCATCTTCGGATGTGAAAACTCTGCCGAGGGCTTTTTGACGATGCAAGATCATCTGTCCTTCTTGCATTGACGCAAGGTTTTTCGGCAGCCTGAACGGGCTGAGCAGGCAATGCTCAGCCCGTTGTTTTTTCCTCCCGCACATTTGGGCGGTCAGCGCCCGGTGACCTGATACCTGCGGTAGCACAGCCAGCACAGCCCGCCGCACACCAGCACCACCAGCCCGTACACCGGAACGCTGAACTGGATGGCGTTGAGATGGAAGGGGGCCAGGTAATAGTCGGTGAGGGTGTGGGTGCTCACGCGCAGGAAGGGCAGATAGCTGGAAATCTGCTCCACCAGACGCCCCTGTCCCTGAAACAGCCCCAAAGCCGTGACCCCGGCCAGGAGAAAGGGCACCACCAGCGCCACCACCGCCCAGCGCAGCAGCTCCGAGAGCAACATCACCAGGGACACCATGGCCATGCACCCCAGCACCAGAAGGGCCACCATCACCAGCACATACCCGCCCATGGACAGGTGCAGGGGGAGGGCAGTGCCCTCGCTCCACAGCTGGAGGGCGGTGGAAAAGCCGTCGGGGCCGTAGAAGAGGCAGTAGGCCAGAAGGTACACCCCGGAGAGGGCCAAGGTCAGCCCTGCGGCGAAGCTGACCCCGGCACACCACCGGGCCCAGAAGGCGGTGGTCTTGCCCCGGGCACTGGTGAGCACCAGCTGGTCGGTGCGGGTGCGGTGCTCCTCCGCGTACAGGCGGCACAGACACGCCGCCGAGAGCAGCACCACCACCTGGCACAGCAGGCCGCAGTCCTGGGCCATGGCCTGCCAGCCCCCGGCGTAGTCCAGGGTGAAGGTCCCCAGGCCGCTGGCCTGCCCCTGCCAATAGGCGATTTCTTCCTGTGTCAAGAGATTTTCCTCCGGATTCACCCAGAAGCTCCACACCTCACTGCGGTAAAAGCCCTGGGCGGTGACCCCAACACGGCTGAGCATGGTGTTGAGATAGCGGAAGGGGGAGTAGGAGTTCAGATTCCACTGGCGGGTCCCGGTGTCGCTGTCCCGGTATCCCGCCGTCAGCTGCTCCATGAGGGGGTCATCCAGCACCTGCCCGGACAGTCCTCTCATGTAGTCCCGGCGGATTTCCTCCACCTCCCCGTAGGGCCTGGGCAGTCGCTCTACATTATTTTCCTGGGCGTCGTAGTCGTAGTAGTACCCCGTGGAATGGAGGGTGAGCAGGTTCCAGCCGAAGATCAGCACCACCCCCAGCAGCAGGGACACCCAAACCAGCCGCTGCCCCAGGATTTTTTTCATCTCAAAGACGTACAGGGTGCCAAATCCCTTCATATCGTCACCTCATTCCTTTTCCACGGTGTGGATGTGATACAGCCAGAAGCACAGGGCCAGGGCAAACACCGTCAACAGGCCATAGAGCCAATATGATGCGAGGATGCTCTCCAGCTGTATGCTGCCCAGAGAGATGAGCCGCTCATCCAGGAGAAATTCTTGGGACAGGCGCTGGATGGGGAAATAGCTCCAGATCTGGGCCAATACCCGGTTGTAAACATAAAAGGACAGGGGAGCAAAGAGCAGGGAGCCCAGCAACAGCCCCAGGGGCAGGGCCAGGGCGGGAATGGCCCGGCGGAACACTTTGGACAACAGCATAGCCAGCGCCCCTGCAAAGAGGAGGATGAGCAGGCTCATGCCCACCGTGGCCAGCACCCCCTGCCCCGCCGTCATCACCCGGCTGCTGGCGCACAACTTGGCGTCCGCGTACCCCGGAAGCAGGTTTTCCACCTCCAGCAGCTGGATGGGGACCCCCGCCCCTTGGACGCCATGGACACCAAACTGGATGGCGGCGGTGATGGCAAACAGCAGCAGGATGGTCCCCCCGGCCAGGGTCTCCCCCGCCGCCAGCCGGGCCAGAGCCAGGGACTTGCGCCCGTTTTTACTGCTGGTGAGGATGGGCCAGGTCTTGTACACATAGTCGTCGGAAAAGCTGCCGCACAGGCAGATAAACACAAAGGGCAGCACCATCAGGTTGAGCCAATAGGACAGGGTCAAAATCCCGCTGTACCCCTTGGCATAGTCCAGGGTAAAGGGGGTGGTGAGTCCGGCCCGCTCCTCCTCCCAGTATGTGATTTCCGCCTGGGTGAGGGCTTGGTTGTAGTACTCCTCTTCCTGGCACTGGGCCAGCTTCTCATAGGTGAAATCCCCCAGCTGATCCGTCCCATCCCATAGAGGATTGACCCCGATGGCGGAGATGGCATCCTCCACCAGGAAGTCGTTGAGCAGGACAAAGGTCAAGGGCGCGTCTGACACCTCTATGTAGTGCTCGCTCCTCTCCCGCATGGCCAGGGCCGTGGCATTGTCCAGCTGGATGCCGGCATTCTCCCGGGAAAACCGGCGCTCCAGCTGAACGGCCTCATAGCGGGAGACGGTGTCAAACACCAGCGACCCGTCCTCCTCCAGGTACACCACGTCCTCCTGCTCCTGCAAGGGGGATAGATTGAGAAAGAGGGTCACCCCTACCATCAAAAACAAAAGAACGATCACATAGGGCCGTGCCAGGATTTTTTTCAGTTCAAAGCGGTAGAGTGTGCCAAACATTCTCACATCCCTCCCCCTTCAAACTGCTGGAGATAAAAGCTCTCCAAGTCCTGGGGGGTGTCGTGGACGTCGCCGTCGTAGATGATCTGGCCGTCTTTGACCATCAGGATGCGGTCGGCGATGTGCTCCACGTCGGAGACGATGTGGGTGGAGAGGAGCACGATGCTCTCCTTTCCCTGCTCCTGGATGATGGTGCGGAAGCGCACCCGCTCCTTGGGGTCCAGCCCGGCGGTGGGCTCGTCCAAAATGAGGAGTTTGGGCTGACTCAACAGGGCCTGGGCAATGCCCAGCCGCTGCTTCATGCCCCCGGAGTAGGTGCGGATCTTCTTGCGCCCCACCTCCGACAGCCCCACCAGCTCCAGCAGCTCCAGGCTGCGCTGCCGGGCATGGCTGCGCTCCATCCCCTTCAGCGCCGCCATGTAGAGGAGAAAGTCCAGCCCGGTGAAGCTGGGGTAGTAGCCAAAGTCCTGGGGCAGGTAGCCCAGGGCCGCCCGGTAGCCTTCCGTGGACACGTCCAGCCCGTCCAGGGAGATGGAGCCGCCGGTGGGCCGCAGGATGCCGCAGAGCATCCGCATGAGGGTGGTCTTGCCCGCCCCGTTGGCCCCCAGAAGCCCGGCGACCCCGGGCCGGAGGGTGAGGCTGATGCGGTCCACGGCAATCTTCGGGCCGTACTGTTTGGTGATGCGGTCAATGTTCAGTTCCATATCCATTCCTCCCTGTCACATACATAGCGTCTACCTTCCCAAAGCATCAGGGCCAACAAAATAAGGGTGATCCCGGCCCAGCCCGCTACGTTGGTACTCTCCAGCAGGATCCGCGGCGACTCCCGCCACCAAAAGCACCCCCAACTCACCGTCGCTGCCACCCCGGCGCACACAAACACCACCTCGCTGCCCCGGAAGCGGCGGGAGAGCATCAGACAGACCACAGAGGTCAGGCAGTAGGGGCACAGAAGCACACATCCCGTCACCGCCACAGGCAGCTCACTCCACACCACAACCATGGGGAGGAGCACCGCCAGCAGCACCAGGTTGCCCAGCCCCAGCAGGGTCATCCGGGCCATGAGCAGGCTTTTCAGGGAAAACCGGGCGGACATCTCCAGCTCCTCCATGTGATAGCGGGCGGAGCGGCTCAGCTCGGTGACGGTGGTCAGGGCCGCAAAGGGCAGCAGAGCGGACACGATCCACACATCCCATGGCTCCAGGTTTTGGGTGATGAACACCGCCGCCACAAAGATCCCCACGGACAAAAGCCAGCTCCAGGGGCGCAGATACGCCGCCTGGGTGAACAAAAATTGAGTGGTGGACAGCTCCGGCTGGGTAAACTGCGCCAGAAACTCCTGTTTTTTTCGGGGCGTCGGGGGCTGATAGACCTGTCGGAGCCCCCGCTTTACATGGTCACGCATCAAAATCCCTCCCATCCAGCTGGCTGCGCAGCCGCTTCAAAATCTGTTTTTCCCGCCGATACACCGCAAAGCGGGACAGTCCCAGAATCTCCGCCACCTTTCCCACCGGCAGCTGGTTGGTATACCGCAGGAAGATCAGCTCCCGATCCTCCTCCGGCAGCCTCTCCAGCACCTGCTCCAGGGCAATGCGCAGGGTGTGGGCCTCCTCCGGATCCTGGGCCGGTGGGGGAACCTGGTCCAGGGACAGGTCCTGCCTGGCCCGGTAGAAGTCCACGCAGAGGTTGCGGGCGATGGTGTACAGGTAGGCGATGTGCCGCTCCATGTCCCCCACATCCCGGGTGCCGAGAAAGCGCAGAAACGTCTCCTGGGTGATGTCCTCTGCCGCCTGGGGGTGGCGGGTCTTCATATAGCAGTACCGGTACAGCTTGTCATAGCGTTCTTCCAAATCCACGGCGGCGGTGCACCCCCTTCATATGGTATAACGGTTGAGACCCCCCAACTGTGCGGGGCGTCGAAAAAAGATCCCACGCCATTATAAAGCAAAAGGGTGATGAGGGATAGAGCGTATCAATAAAACCGGACACTCTCCTGGGAGAGTGTCCGGTTCTCTGATATTTCCATAACTCGTTTATCCATGCAGTCTTGCGTACCGGCTGGCATTTTGCAGCAGGGCAATGAGGGGACAGATCAAGACCCCGCAGCAGAAATTGCTCACCCCGTGTACAAAATCCCAGGGAAGCCCCGCCACGATCCACGCAACCATGCCCTGAAAATCCAGCCCGAACAGCAGTGCCTGGGCCGGCGCGTACAGGGTGCCAAAGAGAAAGCCGTGGGCGGCACACACCGCCATATACACCACAGGCTTGGCTTTGGCGGGCATCCGCCTGGGCAGAAGCATCACCCACGCCCAGAGCACCGTCCACACGTACAGGTAGGGGATCCACCACAGGGAAAATCCCGCCATCAATCCGTTGAGAAACACATAGGTGTAGATGGGATAGAGCGCCTTTTTCCGGTACACCACCGTCATGGCCACCACAAACACACCCAGCAGATGCACGTTGGGCAGCACTTCCATGGCCACCTTGGAGGCATACATCAGCGCCCCCAGCATCCCATACACGGCGATCTCTCGGGCGGAGAGCTTCAAATTACTCAACTTTGAAGGTATAGGTGGCCCCGGCGGTCACTTCGGTGGAGTCCGCACCGGTCTGGGCATAGGCTCCGTCCACATAGAACGCCCAATACTTCCCGTCGGTGTCGTAGTCCACCGTGACGCCGTTGACGGTCTTGACGTACAGGCCGTATTCGCTCTCCTCCCCCTCGATCAGGCCCAGCTCCACCAGAGCATCGCCCACGGTGGTCTTGTCGGTGTGGATCTGAAAGGCGGTCTCCTGGCCCTCTCCATCCACCACCGTAAAGGTGAAGGTGGTTTTCCCCTGGCCCAGCTCGTGGTCGTCGGACTGGGAGGGCGCTGCATCGGCGGCGTCTGTCACCGTGGCGCTGGGGGTGGCGCTGGCAGAGGTGTCTGAGGTCTGCTTGCTGCCGTCACAACCGGTTGTCAGCAGTGCCGTAGCCGCAATCAGCACGCAGCAAACCAGAAACGACAGGGTTTGTCTCCATGATCTGAGTTTCATAGTCTGTCTCCTTTGACTTGAGTATTTTCTCTCCTCACTGGCATCCGCAGCTCATGCGGAGAGCTTGCCTGAAAAATATTCCGACTGCGCACAGCGTCTTTCGCCTTCTCAAGATGGCATCTCAATGGCTTGTCCCTGGTCTGCGGCAACCAGGCAGAAAGACCGCTCCTTCGCGATACACGGCGACGGGCTCGTGCAGGATTCCCACCTGCTTCCTCTTCAGGCAGCTCCCATTATACGGGAAGCACGCCGGTTTTTCAATGAAGAAAATGGCGCTCCCCCTCCCGCCAGCCGTTCCCCCTCTCCGCCCGAATGTCGTTGACGGCCCCCCCTCCATGGTGTATCCTTACAGAGAACACAACTCCGTCCCCGGCGGGTGGCTCCGGGGACGGCCATGATCCGCCGCACAGAGAAAGGGGCCCGTCCTATGCACACAGAACAGAAGATCATCCGCAGCATTCTCGCCCAGGTCCGCAAGGCCGTTCTGGGCAAGGACCAGGTGTTGGCCCGGGTCCTGCTGGCCATTCTGGCCCGGGGCCACATCCTGCTGGAGGACATCCCCGGGGTGGGCAAGACCACCATGGCCCTGGCCTTCTCCAAGGCTCTGGGCCTGCGCTGCCAGCGGGTGCAGTTCACCCCCGACGTGATGCCCTCGGATCTGACCGGCTTTTCCGTCTACAACCAGGACCGGCGGGCCTTTGAATACCACCCCGGCGCCCTGATGTGCAACCTGTTCCTGGCCGACGAGCTCAACCGGGCCACCAGCCGCACCCAGTCCGCCCTGCTGGAGGCCATGGAGGAGGGGCAGGTGACGGTGGACGGGGTGTCCCACCCGGTGCCCCGGCCCTTCCTGGTCATCGCCACCCAGAACCCGGCGGGGGCCTCCGGCACCCAGCCCCTGCCCGACTCCCAGATGGATCGGTTCATGGTGCGCCTGTCCCTGGGCTATCCCGCCCCGGCGGACGAGATGGACATGGTGCGCCGCCGCCAGGGGGGCAACCCCCTGGACAGCGTGGAGCAGGTGGTGGATCGGGAGGGCCTGCTGGCTCTGCGGGAAAAGGCCGGGGCGGTCTACCTGTCCGACGAGGTGCTGGACTACATCGTCCGCCTGGTGGGCGCCACCCGGGAGCACCCCATGATCCTCCAGGGGGCCAGCCCCCGGGCCACCCTGGCCCTGGCCGCCATGGCAAAGGCCGCCGCCCTGGTGCGGGGGCGGGACTACGTGAACCCGGAGGACGTGGAGCTGGTGTTCCCCGACGTGGTGCCCCACCGGCTGCTCCTCTCCCCCCGGGCGGAGGGGGACAAGTCCTTTGATCCGGCGGCGGAGCTGCTGGCCAAGGTACCCGCCCCCCGCATCGCATAGCGCCATGGCCCATCGACGGATTGCCTACGCCGCCCTGCTGGGGCTGGCGGTGCTCTTTCAGATCTTCTTCCGCTTCTACCTGTCCACCTTCACCCTGGTGCTGGTGGTGCTCCTGCCCGTGCTGGCGGCGGCGCTGAGCCTGCCGGCGGCCCTGGGCTGCACCCTCACCCTCTCCCCCGCCGCCCCCACGGTGATCCGGGGGGGCGAGGCGTCCTTCCGCCTCACCCTGGACTGCCGCACCCCCTTCCCCCTGCCCCGGGTGAAGGTGCGCCTGCGGTGGGAGAACCGGCTCACCGGCGAGGGGGACGCCCTGTCCTGGGCCCCCGCCCCCGGGCAAACGGCCGGGGAGCTCACCGTCCCCGCCGCCCACTGCGGCTGCCTGGCGTGCCGGGCGGAGGGGGCGTGGACTTGTGATCTGCTGGGCCTGTTCCCCATCCCTCTGAGGAAGCCCGCCCCGGCGGAGGTGCTCTCCCTCCCCCGGCCGGTGGAGCTGGAGGTGCCCCCCGGCCTGCTGTCCGGCCGCAGCGAGGGGGCGGCCCTCCGGCCCCGGCCCGGCGGCGGCCCCGGGGAGGACTACGATCTCCGGGGCTACCGGCCCGGCGACCCCCTGCGCTCCGTCCACTGGAAGCTGTCCTCCAAACGGGACGAGCTGGTGGTGAAGGAGACCCTGGAGCCCCACCGGGCCGCCCTGGTGCTCACCTTTGACCGCTTCGGCGCGCCGGAGGTGCTGGACGAGACCTTTGCCCGGCTGTGCGCCCTGTCCCGCTGGCTGCTGGAGCGGCAGCGGCCCCACCACATCCGCTGGGCCGGCCCCGGCGGCACCGGCACGGAGGGTCGGCCGGTGGACAGCGAGGCGGCGCTGCTCTCCTGCCTGGCCCTGGCCTTCTCCGCCCCCGCGCCGGAGGCGGGGGCCTCCATGCTGGATCTGCCCCTCCGCCTGCCCGGTGAGGGGGGCCGGGTGCGCCGCATCCACGTCACCGCCAGCGGCCTGGAAGGGGGCGGACTATGAGGCGCGAAAAAATCCGCAGGCCCCGCCCCGCCCCCCTGAAGCGGGGCCCCCTGGTGCTGCTGGGGGATGGGGTGCTGCTCTTCCTGGTGCTCGCCGGCGCGGTGGGGAGCTTCTGCACCGCCTTCACCCTGGACGTGTCCCTCCCCCTGGTGTACGCCGGGTGCGCCCTGTGCGCCCTGATCTTCCTGGCGGTGTGGTCTCTCCCCCGCCGGTGGTGGGCCCTCCCCCTGGCGGTATGCGCCGGGCTGTGGGGCGCCGCCCTGTGGCGGATGTGGGACGGCCTGGCCCTGGGGGAGGTGTCCGTCCGCTGCTAGGTGGTCAACACCTTCTGCCTGAGCCTGGG
>DVKO01000041.1 GCA_018715985.1 Candidatus Enterenecus avicola | reverse complement strand
ACAACCCCGCCCTGGCCCAGCTGGTGAAGCGGGCCAACCCCATCACCTGCCTCATTCTCAGCTGGCAGACCAGCCGGTTTGCTCCCCTGGCCGGGGGCGGCATCTACCTGGAGGACTCTCTGGCCCTGGTGCTGATCTTGGCCGCCGGGGTGGCCGTTCTGGGTGGCTGTCTCGTTGAGCGCCACGACTTACTGGTATCCCATTCGGATGGAGGTTAATGGATATGAAACGCACTGCACCACACGTGGATAAGACCATGCCCAGCGCGCCCATCCTTCTTTGGGATCTGGAGGTGTTATCATGAAATGGCCGCGCCGTATTCTGGCTCTGCTGGTGCTCCTGGTGGTGGGCTTTGGCATCTTTGGCGCCGCCAAGCGCCAGACCTACCCCGAAACCACCGCGCAGCCCAACTACATGGAGGATTTGATGGTTGCCACCCTGAACCAAGATGGGTGCAGCTACATTTTGCAAAACCTCCAGGAAAAGCTCCCCCGCTCCCCCATCATCCTCCGGGTCACTCCCACCACCGACCTCATCCCCATTTTTTACGCCGGGAAACAGAAATTTGTGGTGGAAGAAGTATACGCCGGAGACGGCCTGAAGGTAGGGGAGGAAATTTGGGTGGTCAGCGGCTCATGGTGCGCCGTTATCGACCACCAATACCGGCAGATGGCCTTCTACTTTGTCAACACCCCCAAACAGGGGCAGGAGTACCTGATCTTTCTCTCCCGGCAGTTGAAAATCGTGGACGGGTTTGACCCTCTCCCCGTGTACCAGCTGCAAAAGGGGGTCAGCATCGACCCTGTCTTTTGCTACAACGACCTGGACACCCAGGTGGACGCGCCCCCCGGCCAACCGCTGGACATTCTGGTGCCCTATCGGGAGGTGGCAGACCAGGAGTTCTTTGCAGAAAGTCAGGCCATCATGGATGCCATGGTGGAGGCCAAGCACGCTCTGCTGGAGCAGTACCCCAGGTGATGGAAAAGGAGGAAACCCCGTATGTATTTCAAAGCTACCCGCGCCCAAATCAAGCTGCTGCTCTTCCAATGGGGCGCTCTGTTGGCCTTCGGACTGCTGCTGGCCCTGATGCTCAACAACTTTGTGGAAAATGTGCTGGAGCATCAGGGCACCGAAGTGGTGCTCATGTACCACCCCATGAAGCTGCTCTCCCTGAGCTACGACAAGACCAACTACAAAGCGGACACCATGATGCTTCTGGTGCAGCTGGTGCCCCTGCTCATCTGCATTCCGGCGGCCCTGTCTCTGGCCAAAGAGCAGCACACCGGGGCGTCCGTGCTCATGGCCTCCCGTCTGGGGAGCCGCACCTACCTGTTTTCCAAGGTGACGGCGGTGTTTGTGGTGACCACCCTGGTGTTCTCCCTCCCCTTTCTCCTGGAAATTGTCCTCAACTGCGTCTCCTTCCCTCTCAACGCCACAGGCGATCTGGCCAACTGGACCATTTACGATGACGAGTACATCCAAACCACCCAGCACTTTTTGCTCTACCCCCTTTATCGGCTCTCCCCCTACCTGTATGCCGTGGTGGAGACCCTCCGGTTCGGGGCCACCATGGGGCTGCTGGCCGCCGCCACCCTCACCCTCTCCGCCCTGGTGCGGGTGAAGTTCCGGGTGCTGCTCCTCCTGCCCCCCTTCCTCCTGCTCCAGCTGTCGGCCTATCTATCCCAGTACTTTGATGTGTACTGGGCCAACTACGTCACCCTCTTCCACGGGGAGGCCCGCGACGACCTGGTGTTTTTCATTGCGGTGGCGGCGCTGTTGGCCTTCGTCATCCTGGGCACCCTATGTGCCAGCAAAAAAGACTGGAGGAATTGATATGAACCTGCGCCGCATTCCACTCCTGCTCTATCTCCTGGCTGTGGTGGGCTTCGGGATCTTCGGGGCCATCCATCGCCAAAGCTATCCCGACATCACCGCTCAGCCTGACTACCTCAACCAGCTCTCTGTGGCCGTTCTTCCCGACGAAGCCTGCGCCATGGCCAGTCAGGATATGCTGGAACGATTTCCCCACACTCCCATCATCGCCCGAGTCACCCCGATCTCTGACCTGATCCCGCTATTTTATGTCAATCAGCAAAAATTCCGGGTCCAGCAGGTGTTTTCCGGTGAGGAATTGTCTGTGGGGGAAGAAATATGGATCACTGATCCATCTTGGTGTGTCCTGGTGGACGATGTCTATCGCCATTTTGAAGGAGGGTATGTAGCCCCTCCCAAACAAGGGCAGGAATACCTGGTGTTTCTCTCCCGAAAATTGGAGGTCGTAGACGGCTGGTCGGACACCCCTGTGTATCAGTTGTCCGGCCAGGGAATGATCTCCCCTCTCTTTTGCTACCAGGACTTGGACACCCATGTGGACACAGTCCCCAGCGGCCTATTGGACAGCTCGGTGCCATTTTCTGAAATGTCCCAGTGTGAATTTATGACCGCCACACAGACGGGCATGGATATTCTCATGGAAGCCAAGCACGCCCTATTGGCTCAATATCCCTGTGAATTTCTCAAATATGACAATGGCACCCCCTGAAAGGACTGGTTTCAATGAGATGGAAACAAAACATCTGGCTTTCCCCCGCCGCCCTGGTGTTCGGGGTGTGGCTGTCGGTGTCCTACATCAACCCCTACGGCGGCGCCACCACCCTGTCCTCCCTGGTGGAGCAGTTCAGCGGCGCACGGGGCGACTTTCCCTTGGGGCCCAATATGAGTGAACTGCTCTCCTTCACCCTCCGGCTCCTCCCCTTCCTGGTGTTTCAGGCGTTGGCTGGTATCGCCTTCTACCGCCACTACTGCACCGCCAGCGTCTACATCTTCTCCCGGATGCCGGACCGGCTGCGCTGGTACGCCAGGGAGTGCGCCCTGCTGGCCCTGGAAACCCTGCTCTATCAGGCCCTGATGCTGGCCGCAGCCATCGGGGTGGCGGCAGCGCGCTGGACGGTCACCGACGTGGCCCACGGGCTGCCGGTGCTGCTCTGCCACCTGCTGATCTGGTCCCTGTGGACCTTCGCCTTCACCCTGGGGGTGAATCTGCTGGCCATCTTTGTGGGCAGTTCCACCGCCTTTGCCGCCCTGGCCGCAGTCCAGATGGT
>DVKO01000040.1 GCA_018715985.1 Candidatus Enterenecus avicola | reverse complement strand
AGCAGGGTCTGGAGATCTGTGAGGCCCTGGTGCGCTCCGGCGCCATCGACGTGGTGGTGGTGGACTCGGTGGCAGCCCTGACCCCCCGGGCTGAAATCGAAGGGGACATGGGGGACTCCCATGTGGGCCTGCTGGCCCGGCTCATGAGCCAGGCTCTGCGCAAGCTGGCCGGCTCCATCGCCAAGACCAACTGCGTGGTCATCTTCATCAACCAGCTGCGTGAGAAGGTGGGTGTGGTGTACGGCAACCCCGAGGTCACCACCGGCGGCCGGGCCCTGAAGTTCTACGCCTCGGTGCGCATGGAGGTGCGCCGGGTGGAGGCGCTGAAAAACGGCACCGAGGTGGTGGGCAACCGCACCCGGGTGAAGATCGTGAAGAACAAGGTGGCGCCCCCCTTCCGGGAGGCGGAGTTTGAGATCATGTACGGCGAGGGCATCTCCAAGCTGGGCGAGCTGGTGGATCTGGGGGTGAAGCTGGATCTCATCCAGAAGTCCGGCTCCTGGTTCTCCATGGGAGACACCCGCCTGGGCCAGGGCAAGGATGCGGTGAAGAAGTACCTCACCGACAACCCGGAGATTGCCCAGGAGATCGAAAACCAGATCCGGGCCAACTCCTTCAAGCTCATGAGCCGCCAGTCCCAGATCGCCGCCCGGGCCGCCGGGCGGGCGGTAGACGTGTCCGCTGACGACTTTGAAGGATGAAACTGGCCAAGCTGGAGCCCTCGTCCCGGGTAGAGGGGCGGTGGCTGGTGTGGTTGGAGGACGGTACCCTGCTGCGCATTGGGGAGGCGGACGTGGTGTCCTTCTCCCTGTATGCGGGGATGGAGCTGGATGAGACGCAGCTGGACGGGCTGCGCATGGCCCAGGAGCAGGCCAAGCTGAAGCAGAAGGCCCTCTCCCTGCTCTCCGCCCGGCCCATGTCCCAGCGGGAGCTGGAGCGGAAGCTGTCCGCCAACCCCCGCAAGAAGGGAATGCCGGAGGAGGGAGAGGAGCAGCGAGAGCAGCGCCGGGACATGGCCCAACAGGTGGCCCAGCGCATGGCCCAGGTGGGGCTGGTCAATGACCGGGAGTATGCCTCCACCGTGGTGCGCCATTACAGCCGCAAGGGCTACGGCCCCGCCAAAATTCGGGATGAATTGTACCGCCGTGGGGTTCCCAGAGAGCTGTGGGACCAGGCCATGGAGGAATTGAAGCAGGATGACCGGCAGCTGCGGGCCCTGGTGGAGAAAAAGCTCCGGGGGGCAGTGCCCACCCGGGAAGAATTGAAAAAAGTGTCCGCCTATCTGGCCCGCCGCGGCTTTGGCTGGGAGGAGATCTCTCGGGTGCTGCGCCAGGTGGAAGAGGAGGCGGAGTGAAAGGATGGAACCAATGAGTTATACCGTGGCATTCCAGTCTCTGGGCTGCTCGAAAAATCTGGTGAACACCGAGCAGATGATGGCTCTGTGCCGGGCCGCCGGTTACCACGTCACCGGGGAGCCCCGGGGGGCGGACGTGGCGGTGCTGAACACCTGCGGCTTCATTGAGGCGGCCAAGAGCGAGGCCATCGACTGTATTTTGGAGCTGGCTCAGCTGAAAAAAGAGGGGCAGCTGAAAAAGCTGCTGGTCACCGGCTGCCTGTCCCAGCGCTATCCCCAGGACATCCGCACCGAGCTGCCCGAGGTGGATGGAATGCTGGGCACCGGCAGCTACACCGATGTGGTCTCTGCCATTGAGGAGCTCATGGCCGGGGAGGAGGCCCAGCACTTCGGCAACATCAACCGCACCTACGAGGACGGGGAGCGGATGGTCACCACACCCCCGTACACCGCGTATCTGAAGATCGCGGAGGGGTGCAGCAACGGCTGCGCCTTCTGCGTCATTCCCAGACTGCGGGGCCGCTATCGCAGCCGCTCTATGGAGCACATCCTGGAGGAAGCCCAAACATTGGCCGACAGCGGAGTGAAAGAACTGATCGTCATCGCCCAGGACATTACCCGCTACGGTCTGGATCTGGAGCAGCCCACCACATTGGCGCCCCTGCTGCGGGAGCTGTGCAAGCTGCCCTTCCACTGGATCCGTCTCCACTACCTCTATCCCGAGGCGGTGACCGACGAGCTCATTGAGGTGATGGCCCAGGAGCGGAAGATCGTCAAGTACCTGGACATTCCCATCCAGCACGCCAACGACGGCATTTTGCAGGCCATGCGCCGGCGCAGCACCAAGGCGGAGATCGAGACGCTGTTTGCCAAGCTGAGAGCCGCCATGCCAAAGGTGGTCCTCCGCACCTCCCTCATCTGCGGCCTGCCCGGCGAGGGGGAGGCGGAGTTTGAAGAGCTGTGTGAGTTCCTCAGGGAGCAGAAGATCCAGCGGGCCGGTGTGTTCCAGTTCTCCCCCGAGGAGGGCACCCTGGCCGCCGCCATGGACAACCAGGTGGACCCGGAGATTGCCGCCCGCCGGGTGGAGCTGGTGGTGGACCTCCAGTCCCGCATCATGGACGAGTACAACCAGGAGCGGCTGGGCACCTGCATGGAGGTTTTGTGCGAGGGCTTTGACCAGAGCGAAGGCTGCTTTGTGGGCCGCACCTACGCCGACTCGGTGGACATCGACGGCCGGGTGCTGTTCACCGCAGCAGGAGAGGTCAAAGCAGGAGAATTTGTGTGGGTCCGCATCACCGGCACCGCCGACGGGGACCTCACCGGAGAAATTGAGGAGTGAGGGAAATGCAGTGGAATACCGCCAATAAGCTGACCATGCTGCGGGTGATTTTGATCCCCGTGTATCTGGTGGTCTGGTATCTCAACCTGGAGACCAGCGCTTACTGGGCGCTGGGCGTGTTTGTGGTGGCCAGCGTCACCGACTTTTTAGACGGCTATGTGGCCCGGCACTACAACCAGGTGACCACCTTCGGCAAGTTTATGGACCCCCTGGCGGACAAAATCCTGGTCATCACCGCCATGATCTGGTTTGTCTCCGTGGGGATGCTCCCTGTGTGGGCGCTGGTCATTGTGGTGGCCCGGGAGTTTGCCGTGTCGGGGCTGCGCCTGATCGCGGTGGACAATGGCCGGGTCATTGCCGCGGCCTGGTCGGGCAAGGTCAAGACCTTCTCCACCATGGTGTGCCTGTGCCTGATGCACCTGCCCATCCCTGAGGTTTTGGTGCAGGTGTGCGTGTGGGTGATTGTGCTCACCACCGTGTACTCCGGCATCGAGTACTTCTGGAAAAACAAAGACGTGATGAAATAAGTGCAAAAGTGGAAGTGACCATGGTATGGTTGCTTCCACTTTTTTTTCATCTTCTGCGCACTTGCCAGTGCAGCGGGGACGCTCCGCTGGGGTCCATTTTGACTGGCCAAAATGGACGAAAAGCCACCTTAGGGCGTTCCCCCGGCTGGCAAACCGGAACAGGGCCACAGAGAAGAACAGGCCCTCTCCGTCAGCCCGGACGGGCTGCCACCTCTCCCAGAGGGAGAGGCAAGAGAGAGAAAATGGCCTGCTGCGTTACCGCAGCAGGCCATTTTCATATGCTTACTCACACAAACTTGTACACGGTCTCCTCCTGGTACACGTCACCGGGCTTGAGCACGGCAGAGGGGAAGTTGTCGTGGTGGGGGGCGTCGGGGAAGTTCTGGGTCTCCAGGGCGAAGGCGCAGCGGGGGAAGTAGTGGGCGCTGCCCTTGCCGGCGGGACAGCCCTCAACGAAGTTCCCGGAGTAGAACTGCATCCCGGGGGTGGTGGTGTGGACCTCCATGGTGATGCCGGTGGCGGGGGAGTGGGCGGTGGCCACGCATCGCAGCTGGCCGGGCTGGCCGTCCAGCACCCAGTTGTGGTCATAGCCCCCCGCCATCACCAGCTGGGGGAAGTCGTCGTCCCAGTGTGCGCCTATGGCCACGGGGGTGCGCAGATCCATGGGGGTGCCCGCCACGCTGGCAATCTCCCCGGTGGGAATGGAGCCGGCATCGGTGGGGGTGTAGCACTGGGCGGCAATGGAGATGGTCTGCTCCGCCACCGACCCGCTGTTGTGGCCGGAGAGGTTGAAATAGCTGTGGTTGGTCAGGTTGCACAGGGTGTCGGCGTCGGTGGTGGCCCGGTAGGCGATGGACAGCCCCTCCCGGGTGAGGGTGTAGGTGACGGTGACGGTGAGGGTGCCGGGGTAGTTCTCCTGCCCGTCAGGGCTGACCAGGGAGAGCACCACCTGGTTGTCGGTGAGGGACTCCACCGTCCAATTCTGCTTGTCAAAGCCCACCGCGCCGCCGTGGAGGTGGTTGGGGCTGTTGTTGACAAAGAGGGAGTACTCCACTCCGTTGAGGGTGAACTTGGCCCCGCCGATGCGGTTGCCGTAGCGGCCAATGAGGGCGCCGATGTAGCAGGTCTGGGCCTGATAGTCCTCCAGGGAGTCAAAGCCCAGCACCACATCCACGGGGTTACCGTCCCGGTCGGGGACTACCAGGGAGCGGACGGCCCCGCCATAGGTGAGAATGGAGCAGCGCAGGGGCCCGGCGCAGAGGGTGAGCTCTTCCACCAGGCTGCCGTCGGGCATGGTGGCAAAGGTTGTACGGTTGGCAGACATGGACATAACCTCCTGTATCGTGTGTACCGGTCTCAGTTAGA
Organism: Candidatus Enterenecus avicola; assembly: GCA_018715985.1. Taxonomy (GTDB): domain Bacteria; phylum Bacillota; class Clostridia; order Oscillospirales; family Oscillospiraceae; genus Enterenecus; species Enterenecus avicola. The sequence continues at coordinate 6,835 of DVKO01000040.1, read as the reverse complement.
GATATTGTAGCACCCTCCCCCTGGTGCGTCAACCGGTCTCAAAAGGGGAGCAGCCCCAGGTGCTCCAGAAGGATCTTGGCGCCGATGAGCACCAAAACCACGCCGCCGAACAGTTCCGCCTTGGACTTGAAGCGTGCGCCGAACACATGGCCGATCTTCACCCCCACAGCGGAGATGACAAAGGTGCACACGCCGATGAGGGCCACGGCGGCCCAGATCTTCACCTTCAAAAAGGCAAAGGTGACCCCCACGGCCAGGGCGTCAATGGAGGTGGCCACCGCCAGCAGGAACATTCCGGGGGCGGCCAGGGAGGGGGAGAGATCCTCGTCCTCCTCGCCGCCGCTCAAAGCCTCCCGGATCATGTTGCCGCCGATGATGAGCAGCAGCACAAAGGCGATCCAGTGGTCAATGGCCTGCACCAGCTGGGCAAAGGTGGAGCCCAAAAAGTAGCCCAGAGTGGGCATCAGGGCCTGGAAGGCCCCAAACCAGAGCCCCACCAACAGGCAGTGCCCCAGCTTCAGGCGGCGAATGGACAATCCCTTGCAGATGGACACGGCAAAGGCGTCCATGGCCAGTCCAACGGCCAAAATGAGCAGTTCTAAAAGTCCCATATCATCGTACCTTTCTCATGGAGAGTGTGAGCGGAGACAAAAAAAGAGACTCTCCGCCTGCTTCCAGCGGATAAGTCTCACTGTTTCAGGCCCGACCAGACGGAATTGCCGCCAGTATGTTGACCGGACCACGACGGGGGAACCGTCGCCAATTACTCCCTTATCTTGAGACGATTTTAGCCAAGACACGGGCGGTTCGTCAATGACAACAGAACGGGCGGGGCGGATTGATAAACTTTCTTTGAACAATGAGGCAGAAGGATTGCAGGAGAGGGAGAGAACGTGTACTATATAGTTAAGATAATAATATAGCGGGATGGTGATGATTATGAGCTATATCTCCTTCCAACAGGTGAGAAAAGAGTACGTCATGGGGGAGGTGACCATCAAAGCGGTGGATGGCGTGGATTTCCACATTGAAAAAGGGGAATTTGCCATCATCGTGGGGCCATCCGGTGCAGGAAAGACCACGGTGCTGAATATGCTGGGGGGCATGGACGCCTGTACCAGCGGAGAGATCGTGGTGGACGGGACGAAGGTCAGCGACTTCAACGCCCGCCAGCTCACCCAGTACCGCCGCAACGACATCGGCTTTGTCTTTCAGTTTTACAACCTGGTGCAGAACCTCACCGCATTGGAGAATGTGGAGCTGGCTGCCCAGATCTGCCGGGACCCCATGGACGCCAAAGAGGTGCTGGAGCACGTGGGGCTGGGCCACCGGCTGGGCAACTTCCCCGCCCAGCTCTCCGGCGGCGAGCAGCAGCGGGTGGCCATTGCCCGTGCGCTGGCCAAAAACCCCAAGCTGCTGCTGTGCGATGAGCCCACAGGCGCCCTGGACTACGTCACCGGCAAGGCCATTTTGAAGCTGCTTCAGGACACCTGCCGCCAGCAGGGGATGACGGTGGTGGTCATCACCCACAACACCGCCCTGACTCCCATGGCAGACCGGGTCATTCACATCAAAAACGGCCGTGTGGAAGAGATGACCTGTAATCCCAACCCCACGCCGGTGGAGGCGATTGAATGGTGAAGAGAAAGAACCGACTGCTCACCGATTTTCTCCGGGAAATCCGCCATACGTACAGCCGATTTCTGTCCATTCTCCTCCTCTCCGCGCTGGCTGTGGCGTTTCTGGTGGGCCTGCGGGCCACGGCGCCGGATATGGAGTACACGGCGGACAACTATTATGACGCCCACCACCTCATGGACGGGTATGTCATGTCCACCATGGGCCTGACCGCAGAGGATTTGCAGGCTCTGGCCCAGGCCGACGGGATCGAGGCGGTGGAGGGGGCGTGGAGCGTGGACGCCACAGCGGTGGACAGCATTGTCTCCCTGCGCTCCATGCCCCAAGAGCTGAATCTGCTCCGCCTGGTGCGGGGACGTCTGCCCCAGCAGGGGGATGAGTGCGTCACCGAAGAGCTGCTCCTCACCGCCCTGGGGCTGGATGTGGGAGACACCCTCACCGTCACCCTGGAGGAGGGGGATCAGGACAGCCTCACCCGCACCAGCTACACCATTGTGGGCACGGTGCAGAGCCCCCTGTATGTGAGCACCGACCGGGGCACCACCACCTTGGGCAACGGCAGCGTGGACGCCTTTGTCTACGTCCCCGGGGAGAATTTCAATCTGGATGTGTACACCACCGCCTACTTCACCGGGACAGGTCTGGAGGCGCTGGACAGCTACGGCCAGGCGTACGAGGACCGGCTCACCGACCTGGTGGACAGCCTGGACGGGCTGGCCCAGGAGCGCGCGGCGCTCCGGGACGATCAGGTGCGGGGAGAGGCCCAGCAGGAGCTGGACGACGCCCGCGCGGAGCTGGACGACGGACAAAAGGAGCTGGAGGACGCCCGACTGGAGCTGGAGGACGCCCGCAGCCAGCTGGACCAGGGCTGGGAGGAGTACCGGCAGGGTCTGGCGGAGCTGGAGCAGAAGGTAGCGGACGGTCAGGCCCAGCTGGATGAGGCCAAGGCGCAGCTGGACCAGGCCCAGGCCCAGTATGACCAGGGGCTGGCGGAGTACCAGCAGGGAAAGAGCCAGTACGACCAGGGGGTAGCCCAGTACCAACAGGGGCTGGCCCAGTATGAACAGGGCCTGGCCGCCTATGAGGACAATCTGGCCCAGCTGCAAGAAAAGCAGGACCAGGTGGCGGCGGGCTATGAGGAGTACTACGACGCCTTAAAGGCGGTGGAGGGCACCCCCATGTACGACCAGCTGGTGGAGCAGTTGGCCCCCCAGAAGGCGCAGCTGGATCAGGCCGCCGCCCAGATCCAGGCGGGGTATCAGCAGTTGGCCCAGGTCAAGGGGGAGTTGGACGCCTCCAAGACCACTTTGGATCAGACCAAGGCCACCCTGGACGCCACCAAGGCCACCCTGGAGCGCTCCAAAACCCAGCTGGATGCCGCCGCGGCGGAGATCTCCTCCGGCCGGGCGGAGTACCAGTCCGGTCAGAACACCCTGGACGAGCAGGAGCGGCAGGGCCGCAGGGAATTGGCCCAGGCCAAGGCGGAACTGGACCAGGGGGAGGCGGAGTACTACAAGGGCCTGGACGAGTATGAGCAGGCCAAGGCAGAGGCGCAGCCGGAGCTGGATCAGGCTCAGGCGGACATCGACCAAGGCCAGAAGGAACTGGATGAGCTGGAGCCCTGCAAGTGGTACGTGCTGGGACGCAACACCAACACCGGCGTGGTGGGCTATTCCCAGGACGCCGAGCGGGTGGAAAACCTGTCCAGCATTTTCCCGGTGATCTTCTTTTTGGTGGCGGCCCTGGCCTGCCTGACCACCATGACCCGGATGGTGGAGGAGCAGCGCACCCAGATCGGCGCCCTGAAGGCCCTGGGGTTCTCCCGGCTGGCCATCTCTCAAAAATACATCGGCTACGCCTTTGTGGCCAGCCTGGTGGGCGGCCTTCTGGGCCTGGGGGTGGGCGCCACCCTCATCCCGGCGGTAATTGCCAATGCCTTCCAGATCATGTATGCCATTCCGGGTCTGGACTACAAGGTGCAGCTGCCCCTGTTCGTGCTGGCGGTGCTGGCGGCGGTGGCGTGCACCACCGGGGCCGCCCTGTGGGCCAGCCTGTCCACCCTCATGGACACCCCCGCCAACCTCATGCGCCCCCGGGCGCCCAAGGCAGGGAAGCGGGTGTTTTTGGAATACATCAAGCCCATTTGGCGCAGACTCTCCTTTACCTGGAAGGTGACCATGCGCAACCTGTTCCGCTATCAAAAGCGGTTTTGGATGACGGTCATCGGCATTGGTGGCTGCACCGCTCTGATCGTCACCGGCTTTGGCCTCCACGAGTCCATTTTCGATGTGCTGGACAAGCAATTCGACGAGATCTCCCAGTATGACGCCACGGTGGGTCTCCAGGAGAATATGACAACCCAGCAGCAGCGGGCGCTCCAAACCTACCTCAACGGGGAGGAGTCGGTGGAGGACTATCTGTTCAGCTATCAGCAGCTGGTGGAGGCGTCCACCACCGGGGTGTCCTACAACGCCTACCTCTTCGCGGTGTCCGATCCCCAGGAATTTGGACGGTTTGTGGAACTGCGCCACCGCAGCGGCCACTCCCCGGTGGAGCTGTCGGAGGACGGGGTGGTCATCGACGAAAAACTCTCCGAGCTGCTGGATGTGTCCGTGGGGGACACCATCACTCTGGAGGGCGACAAGCGGGTGGAGGTGGTGGTCAGCGACATCACCGAAAACTACGTCAACCACTATATCTACCTCACCGACCAGATGTATACCCAGCTGTTCGGCGGGGAGTGCAAAAACAATGTGATGCTTTTGGACTACCGGGACGGTGTGGACGCAGAGGTGTCCAACCAGACCTCGGAGACCCTGATGAAGATGGATGGGGTGGCCTCCTACTCCTACATTGCCACCATCCGTGACAGCTTTGAGAACAGTATGGACGCCATCAACTATGCGGTGGTCATCATCATTGTGGCCGCTGCCGCCCTGGCCTTTGTGGTGCTGTACAACCTGACCAACATCAATATCACAGAACGGATGCGGGAACTGGCCACTTTGAAGGTGCTGGGGTTCTATGACCGGGAGACCACCGCATATGTATTGCGGGAGAATGTGTTCCTCACCCTCTTTGGGGTGATTTTGGGACTGGTGCTGGGCCGCTTCCTCCACAGCTGGATGGTGGTGACGGTGGAGGTGGAGCTGGTGATGTTCGGGCGCACCGCACCGCCCTACGCCTATGTGCTGGCCACAGCAATGACCGCCCTGTTCTCCCTGATCGTCAATGTGGCCGCCCACTTTAAGCTGAAGAAAGTGGATATGGTAGAAAGTCTGAAGACGGTGGAATGAGTATGAACCACACAGGACATCTTTTAATTCGCCACGCCAATCCCAAGGACCTTCCCGCCCTGGAGCAGCTGTACGCCCGGGCCCGGGCCTTCATGGCCGCCTCGGGCAACCCCCACCAGTGGGGGGACGACAAGCCCACCGCAGAGGAGCTTTTGGAGAGCATCCGGCGGGGACACGGGTTTGTGTGCATGGAGAACGGGCAGATTGCGGCGGCCTTTGTCTTTCACACCCAGGGGGACCCCACCTACGACTCCATTGAGGGGGAGGGGTGGCCGGATCAGGGGCCCTACGGGGTGGTGCACCGCATCGCCACCGGAGGAGCCCGGCACGGGGTGGCCGCCCACTGCCTGGCTTGGAGCCGGGCTCACTGCCGCCAAGTGCGCATCGACACCCACGAGAAGAATATCCCCATGCAGCACCTGCTGGACAAGATGGGCTTTACCCACTGCGGCACCATCTACCTGGAGGATGGCAGCCCCCGGCTGGCCTATTATCTTTAAGTTCAGACATCATGCAGAAAGCCCTCGGCTCCGCACGGAACCGAGGGCTTTTCTTAGATGTTCTGTCTCTGCAAAAATCGGAATCCGTGCCGCAAAGCGGCACACAATCATTCTTCATTCATCAGTTTTTCTTCGGCCTCAATCTCTCGGAACCGGGGCATGATGCCGATTTTGTCCGGGGTGTGGACGGGCAGCTGGTAGATGTCGTGGCCGGGGAAGGGGTTGCCCTCCACCAGACAGGGGCCATTGGGGGTAAAGCACACGTCCCAGCCCACATACCCCACCTGGGAGATCACCTGGGCGGCCTCGGACACCATGGTCACCGCTTTGTCCCAGTCGGGGAACTGGAAGCCCTGGATGGGGGTGCCGGTGGCGGGGTGGTTGACGTAGAGGTTTTTGGCCTTGTCCAGGGCCCGGTCAATGACCACCCCCCGCTGGGGGTCCATGGGAGCCACCATGCCGCCACTGTTGAAGTTGTCCACAAATTTGCCGTTGCCAATGCGGAACATGGCGGTGACCAGATACACCTTGCCGTGTTTTCCCCGGATGGTCACCATGCGCACGGTGTTGATGGAGCCGGGGTAGATGGCGGACACCTGGGGATGCTGCTCCAGCACCTGCTCCAGCTCCAGGTTGGGGGCGCGCTGGACCAGGTGGTCGTAGAGGGCGTCCAGAGAGGGATAGTCGGCACCCTGGATCTTCTCGATGCCCCAGCCGCAGCTGCCCTTGGAGGGCTTGGCCATAAAGACCTCATGGGCAGCCAGAAACTCCATCACCTGCTCCCGGTTGTCCCCGGTCACCGGCACCCAGTCCCGGTGCAGATATTTGCCAAAGCGGGTGTTGAACTGGATTTTGTCGTCAAATTGTCCGGTGTAAGCCTTGTCGTTGTACTTCACCACCAGGGCGTTGTTGCGGCCCCGGGTGAGGTAGGTGTCCCGCTGCTGGGGCGTGAGGTTGTACATCTCGAACAGGTCGTAGTCCATATACCCCGCCCCGTATTTCACGGCGCAGTCCTTCATGTCCCGGAAAATAGACAGTCGGGAGCGGCCCGTCTTTTTGTGGATGGAGCTGATTTTCTCCCACATGGCCTTGTAGTTCATATTCATCACGCGCTGGAATAGATACTTCACGTTTGCCACGGCTGGTCCCTCACATTTTCATAGAATAATCTCATCTAAAGTATCACACATCCAGCCCAAAGGCAAGCGGTTGACCGTGAAAAATTGTATGGCATATTCGCGATCAAACTCCGTGTGCGTCCAGAGACAACGGTATGACGCGGTAAGCCGCCTTGTGCACTTGCTGGGGGACGATGCCGTTGGAGATGACTTGGGGTCTGTCGTAGTTCCATTTACCCATTTGATCTGGGGAATATTCTGGCTTTACGAAAGTGACCGCCTA
>DVKO01000039.1 GCA_018715985.1 Candidatus Enterenecus avicola | reverse complement strand
GTGTTTTTTTCGATGCTCATGTCCCCGAAAAAAACAGATTTCAATTTATTTTTCCATCTTCGGATGGAAAAACTCTGCCGAGGGCTTTTTGACCATGCAAGATCATCTGTCCTTCTTGCATTGACGTGAGGCTTTTCGACAGTCTGAGAAAGCCCGGTGCGCTTCGCGCACCGGGCCTTCTTTCATTTCTTCTGGCAATATCGCCGCACCAGATCCAGAGCGTGGTTGGCGGCCATGGTGCGCACCCGGTCCCGGCGCTGGGCGGCGCCGCCCAGGTGCAGCTCCACCGCCTCACACCCCTCTGGTGTGGCCAGGGCCACATAGACCAGCCCCACGGGATTGCCCCGCTCATCGCTGTCCGGGCCTGCCACCCCGGTGGTGGACACCGCCAGGTCGCACCCCAGCACCCTCATCGCCCCCTGGGCCATCTGCCGGGCCACCTCCTCACACACCGCCCCCTGGGCGTCCAGAACCGCCTGGGACACCCCCAGCACCTGGTGCTTGACGGCGTTGGTGTAGCTGACCACGCCCCCCCGCAGCACCGCCGAGGCCCCGGGCACGTCGGTGACCCGCTTGGCAATGAGCCCTCCGGTGCAGCTCTCGGCGGTGCCCAAAGTCAGCCCCTTCTGGGCCAGCAGGGGCACCACCACCTCCTCCAGGGAGGACACATCCGCCCCGTAGATGAGGTCGCCCAGCAGCCCCCGCACCTCTGCCTCCACCGGGGCGATCATGGTCTGGGCCTGCTCCACCGTGTCCGCCTTGGCGGTGATGCGCAGCTCCACCTCCCCCTCCTTGGCGTAGGGGGCCAGGGTGGGGTTTATGAGGGCGTTCATCCGGTCCCGGAGCAGCTGCTCCACCCCCGACTCTCCCAGGCCGAAGATGCGCAGGGTGCGGGAGTGGATGACCCCCTGGGTCAGCTGCGCCAGGTAGGGGGCCGCCTCCTCCCGGAACATGGGGATGCACTCCCGGGGCGGGCCGGGGAGCATCACCACGTGGACCCCGTCCACGCAGAAGGCGCAGCCCGGGGCGGTGCCCCAGCGGTTTTCCAGCACCGTGCACCCCTTCGGCAGGTAGGCCTGCTGGAGGTTGTTGTCCGTCATCTCCCGGCCGGACCGGGCAAAGTAGTCCCGGATGCTCTGCTGGCACTGGGGGTGAAACTCCAGGGGCAGCCCAAAGACCCCGGCCACCACCTTCTTGGTCAGGTCGTCGCAGGTGGGCCCCAGCCCTCCGGTGGTGATGAGGATGTCCGCCCGGCTTTTGGCCACCTCCACCGCCTGTTGCAGCCGCTGGGGATTGTCCCCCACCACCGTGTGGTGGTAGACGTTGAGCCCCATCCCCGACAACAGGCGGCTCAGATCCCAGGCGTTGGTGTTTAGGGTGTTGCCCAGCAGCAGCTCGGTGCCCACCGCCAGCAGTTCCACTTGATGTTCCATGTTCCTTCCCTCCTGTGGTCTTTGCAGCTATCCTAGCCCCACCCAGGCCCCCTTGTCAATGCCCTGTGGCTTTCCCGCTTTAGTGCACCAGAAAAAAAGACTTGCATTTTTCCTTTCATTGGTCTATAATGTCCTCACTTGAAGGAAACGAGGTTTGCAGTGATGACCTACACGTCTGCCCACAACTTCATGGCATATTTTAGCTATACTCGATTTACCGGGTACGGCGTTTTTGTCGTGGAGCCATGTGGCATATGAGTGAGGCAGTTGGCCCCCACCGCCGTGGGAGCAGACGCTGACATACCTGAATGGGACGCTCATTGACGCATTGGCAGTCAATGGGCGTTTTTGCATATCGGGGCGCTGGATTTCCACCCCCAGGACACAAAGAAAGGATGAACATCGTATGGTTATCGTCATGAAGCCCTCTGCCACCCAGGAGACCATCCAGGGCCTGGCCAACCAGCTGGAAGCGGAACACCCGGAGGTGCGGGTCAGCATCACCAAGGGCGTGGGCTGCTCCATCCTGGGCCTGGTGGGAGACACCTCCCAGATCGACCAGGACAAGCTCACCATCCACAAGGATGTGGACCGGGTGATGCGGGTCCAGGAGCCCTACAAGAAGGCCAACCGCAAGTTCCACCCCCAGGACAGCGCCGTGCGGGTGGGGGACGCCGTCATCGGCGGCGGCGGGTTCACCGTCATCGCCGGCCCCTGCTCGGTGGAGAGCCGGGAGCAGATCATTGATGTGGCCCAGTCGGTGAAGGCCTCCGGGGCCTCGCTGCTGCGGGGCGGCGCCTTCAAGCCCCGCACCTCCCCCTACGCCTTCCAGGGCATGGGCACCCCCGGCCTGGACCTGCTGCTGGAGGCCAAGGCGGAGACCGGGCTGCCCATCGTCACCGAGCTGATGAGCCCCAAATACTGTGAGCTGTTCGAGGAAAAGGTGGACGTGGTGCAAATCGGCGCCCGGAATATGCAGAACTTCGACCTGCTCAAAGAGGTGGGCAAGATGTCCAAGCCCATTTTGCTCAAGCGGGGCCTGGCCAACACCTACGAGGAGTGGATCATGTCGGCGGAGTACATCATGGCCTCCGGCAACGAGAACGTCATCTTGTGTGAGCGGGGGGTGCGCACCTTTGAGACCTACACCCGCAACACCCTGGACCTGTCCGCCATCCCCGCCATCCGCCGCATGAGCCACCTGCCCATCGTGGTGGACCCCTCCCACGCCGCCGGGATGTACTGGATGGTGGAGCCTCTGGCCATGGCCGCGGTGGCCGTGGGCGCCGACGGGCTGATGGTGGAGGTGCACAACAACCCCGCCTGCGCCCTGTGCGACGGGCAGCAGTCCCTGACCCCCGAGAAGTTCCGCCGCCTCATGGACAAGGTGGTGCCCCTGGTGGAGCTGATGGGCAAGACGTTGACCTAAACCCAAGACAAAAAGTAAAAGAGGAGCCGATCCCATGTCCATGTTAGAGCGCACCCTCACCGGGGATTTTGACGACGTACTCTACAAACTCCACAACGCCATTTTAGACGGCAGTATGTCCGCCTCCTACGAAAACGGCACCGACTACATGATGGGAGATACCCACTGCGCCATGCGGATGTACGAGCGGTACAGCTACACCGGCAGCAACCGGGTGGCCCTGTGTTTCACCCTCACCGGGGTGGGCAACCAGCTGCGTCTGACCGCCATCACCGCCGGCGGCAGTCAGGCCATGTTCTTTAAGATCAACACCTGGGGCGAGGATGCCTTTCTGGACACCCTGGCCAAAGTGGTAGACAAACTCTGAGAGGAGAGACCTCTATGCGCACCCTCACCGTCCCCATTCCCGGCCGGGAATATGACATTCTCATCCACCACGGCCTGCTGCAAAGCGCCGGCGGCTACATCCGCTCCCAGCTTCCCCGCAGCCAAAAGGCGGCCCTGGTCACCGACACCAACGTGGCCCCCCTCTACGCCAGCACCGTGGCGGACAGCCTGACCCAGGCGGACTTCCAGGTGGAGACCTTTGTGATCCCCGCAGGAGAGGAGAGCAAATGCTCCGCCCAGCTCTCGGCGCTCTGGAGCGGCTTTGCCCGCTTCTCCCTCACCCGCACCGACTGCGTGGTGGCCCTGGGGGGCGGGGTGGTGGGGGATCTGGCGGGCTTTGCCGCCGCCACCATCCTGCGGGGGGTGCCCTTGATTCAGATCCCCACCACCCTCCTCTCCCAGGTGGACTCCTCGGTGGGGGGCAAGGTGGCCATTGACCTGCCCCAGGGGAAGAACCTGGCGGGGGCCTTCTACCAGCCCCGGCTGGTGCTCATGGACCCGGAGGTGCTGACCACCCTGCCCGACGCGACCTTTGCCGACGGCATGGCGGAGGTCATCAAGTACGGGTGCATTGCAGACCGGGAATTTCTGGACTTTCTGGCCAAGCACTCCACCCGCTCCGCCATCATGGAGCACATCGACCACGTCCTCCACACCTGCTGCCGCATCAAGGCAGAGGTGGTGGCGGAGGATGAGCTGGACACCGGCAGGCGGATGATCCTCAACTTCGGCCACACCCTGGGCCACGCCTACGAGCTGGCCGGACACTACTCCGCCTACACCCACGGCCAGGCGGTGGGGGCCGGGATGGTGAGAGCCGCCGAGCTGGGCATCTCCCTGGGGCTCACCCCCGCCCACCTGTCCGGCTCCATTGCCCGGCTGGTGGAGGCCTTCGGCCTGCCCACCAGCCTCCCCTGTCCCCATGACCAGTACGCCGCCGCCATCGGCCTGGACAAAAAGGGGGCGGGGGACTCCATCTCCCTCATCCTCCTGGACCGTCCCGGCCACGCCCTGGCCTATCCCATCGCCAAGCAGCAGCTGCTGGCCATGTTGTAACGAGGTATCTCTATGAATGTCACCATCACCCCCGCCAAACTCCACGGCCCCGTGACCCCGCCCCCCTCCAAAAGCCAGGCCCACCGGCTCATCATCGCCGCCGCCCTGGCCACGGGGGAGAGCGTGCTGGACCACGTGGCCCCCTCCCAGGACATCCTGGCCACCATCCGGTGCATGGAGGCCCTGGGCGCCTCCTTCACCTGGTCTGGCTCTACCCTGGCGGTGCAGGGCCTTGCCATGAACCGCCCCTTCCCCACCCTCCCCCATCTGGACTGTGGGGAGTCCGGCTCCACCCTCCGCTTTCTCATCCCCATCGCCCTGGCGGTGGCGGGGGGCGGGGTGTTCTCCGGCCAGGGGCGGCTGATGGAGCGGCCCCAGAAACCCTACTTTGACCTCTTTGACGCCAAGGGCATCTCCTACACCCTGGAGCACGGGGTGCTCACGGTCCAGGGCCGCCTCCCCGCCGGGGACTACCCCCTGCCCGGAGACGTGTCCAGCCAGTTCGTCACCGGCCTGCTCTACGCCCTGCCTCTGGTGGAAGGGACGTCCCGCATCACCCTTACCTCCCCCCTGGAGTCGGAGGGGTACGTGGCCATGACCCGGCAGGCCCTCCACCAGGCGGGCATCGCTCTGGACGGATACACCGTCCCGGGCGGTCAGCATTACACCCCCATCCGGGGCAGCGTGGAGGCGGACTGGTCCCAGGCGGGCTTCTTCTACGCCGCCCTGGGGCTGGGCAACCCCCTGGACATCCAGGGGCTGAACCTCCACTCCAAGCAGGGGGATCAGCGCATCGTCTCCTTCTATGAGCAGCTCACCGGGCCGGAGACAGGCCTCACCCTGGACGTGAGCCAGTGCCCCGACCTGGTGCCCCCGCTGGCGGCGCTGGCCGCCGGATGCCCAGGCAAAACCACCCACATCGTGGGAGCGGCCCGGCTGCGCATCAAGGAGAGCGATCGGCTGGCCACCACCTCCCAGGTGCTGGGCGCCCTGGGGGCCCAGGTGGAAGAGCTGGCGGAAGGGCTCACCATTGTGGGCAAAGCCCAGTTTGACGGGGGGGTCACCGTCCCCTGCCACAACGACCACCGCATTGCCATGATGGCGGCAGTGGCCGCCACCCGATGCATCTCCCCCATCACCCTCACGGGAGCCCAGTGCGTGGCCAAATCCTTCCCCGACTTCTGGCAGGTCTATGAGAGGCTGGGAGGACAGATTGTAAAAAGCGAGGAAACTCTATGAAATACACCATTTTCGGCGAATCCCACGGCCCTGCCATTGGGGTCACCCTCACCGGCGTGCCTGCGGGGCTGGCCCTGGACTGGGACGCCATCCACCAGGACATGGCCCGCCGGGCCCCCGGAAAGTCCCCTCTGGCCACCGCCCGGCGGGAGGCGGATGAGGTGCAGGTGCTCTCCGGGGTGTTTGAGGGGAAAACCACCGGCTCCCCTCTGTGCGCCATCATCGCCAACACCGACACCCGAAGCGGGGATTACAGCAAAACCCGCGACCTGGCCCGCCCGGGCCACGCCGACTACCCCGCCCACGTGCGCTACCAGGGGTACAACGACTACCGGGGCGGCGGCCACTTCTCCGGGCGGCTCACCGCCCCCCTGGTGTTCGCCGGGGCCGTGGCCAAGCAGATTTTGGCCCAGCGGAACATCTGCGTGGGGGCACACATCAGCTCCATCTACGGGGTGAATGACGACAGTCTGGAGGACTGGGACACCCTGAGGGGGGTGGCGGACAAGGACTTCCCGGTGCTGGACGACCAGAAGGGGGAGGAGATGAGAGCGGCCATTTTGGAGGCCAAAGAGGAGTTGGACTCGGTGGGCGGGTCCATCGAGTGCGGGGTGTTCGGCCTCCCCGCCGGCTGCGGCTCCCCCGACTTTGGGGAGAACGCCGAGGGCATCTTCTCCCAGTACCTGTTTGCCGTGCCTGCGGTGAAGGCGGTGGCCTTCGGGGCGGGCACCGCCTTCTCCCTCATGCGGGGCTCGGAGGCCAACGACCCCCTGTATGTGGACGAAAACGGCCGGGTGGGGGCGGAGCAAAACTGCGCCGGCGGCATCAACGGCGGCATCACCAACGGGATGCCCCTGGTGTTTGAGGTGACCATGCGCCCCACCCCCTCCATTGCCCGCACCCAATTTACCATCGACATGAGCCGCATGGAAAATGCGGAGCTGGAGCTCAAGGGGCGGCACGACCCCTGCGTGGTGCCCCGGGCGGTGCCGGTCATCGAGGCCGCCGCAGCCCTGGCCGCCTGCCAGCTGCTGGGAATCTGATTTCCGGCCATTCTGGCGGGAAAAAATGAAGAATTAAGAATGAATAATGAAGAATTGCGGTGTGCCGCTTGACCGGCACGGAGTTTCATTGGAGGCCATTCCCATGGACGAATTGCAGCAGTTAAGAGAGGAAATCGACCAGATCGACCGGCAGATGGTGGAGCTGTTCCGCCAGCGCATGGCGGTCACCGGACAGGTGGGCCAGTACAAGCTGGCCCACGGCCTGCCGGTGCTGGACGCCGCCCGGGAGCGGCAGGTGTTGCAGGACAAGGCCCGGCTGGTGGACGGGGACCTGCGCCCCGGCGTCACCACCCTGTTTCAAACCATCATGTCCATCTCCCGCCGCCAACAGCGGGACATGACCAGAGAGGGGGCGGACAATCCCGGGCTGCCCCGGTTTGTGCAGGCCCTGTCCGGGGTGCGCACCCCGGTGGAACACCCCCGGGTGGTGTTCCAGGGGGTGGCCGGCGCTTACAGCGAGCAGGCCTGCGTCAACTTCTTCGGGGAAGAGGTGGACGCCACCGGGCTGCCCCAGTTTGAGGACGCCTTTGTGGCCCTGAAGGAGGGCCGGGCGGACTACGCGGTGCTCCCCATTGAAAACAGCTCCACCGGAGCCATCCGCCAGATCTACGATCTGCTGACCCAATACGATTTCTTCCTGGTGGGGGAGACCACGGTGAAGGTGGACCACTGCCTCATGGCCCTGCCCGGGGCCACCCTGGACACCATCACCCACGTCTACTCCCATGAGCAGGGACTGATGCAAAGCGCCAAGTTTTTGAGCCGCCACCCCCAGTGGCGGCAGGTGCCCCAGTGGGACACCGCCGGGTCGGCCAAACTGGTGGCCGAGCGCGGAGACGTGACCTGCGCCGCCCTGTGCTCGGCCCGGGCCGCCAAGCTCTACGGGCTGAACATCCTGGCCTGTCCCACCAACGACAACCCCCACAACACCACCCGCTTTGTGGTGGTCTCCCCCCGTATGGAGCTGCGGGAGGGCGCAGACAAGATCAGCACCGTCTTTCTCCTCCCCCACCGTGCGGGCTCCCTCCACGAGATCCTCACCATCTTTGCCGTCCACGGGCTGAACATGGTCAAGCTGGAGTCCCGGCCCCTGCCGGAGCACAGCTGGGAATATATGTTCTTTCTGGAGTTCACCGGCAGCCTGAACACCCCCGAGATCGCCGATGTGCTCCATGAGCTATCCCAAACCACCGGAGACTTCCGGGTATTGGGCAACTTTGTGTCGAATTTGGAGGAATAATCATGAAAAATATTATCCTCATCGGTATGATGGGCTGTGGAAAAACCACCGCCGGACGTCTGTTGGCCCAGCAGCTGGGCCGCCCCTTTGTGGACTGCGACGAGCTCATGGAAGGACACACCGGGCGCACCATCGCCGAGATCTTCGCCCAGGATGGAGAACGGGGCTTCCGCTCCCTGGAGAGCCAGGTGCTGGAGCAGCTGAGCAACCAGGAGGGCCTGGTCATCGCCACCGGGGGCGGGGCGGTGCTGTCCCGAAAGAACGTCATCTCCCTGCGCCGCAACGGCACCCTGGTGTTTTTGGACCGGCCCATCGACCAGATCTGCGCCAGCCTGGACACCAAGGACCGCCCCCTGGCCCAGGACGGCCAGCAGGCCTTTGTGGCCCGCCATCACCACCGGATGCCCCATTATCTCACCGCTGCCGACGTCATCATTCACAACTTTTCCACACCGGAGGCCACCGTTGCGGAAATTTTGGAGAAGATCTCCGAGCTTGGGAAAAAATTTCTCATCATCAACGGCCCCAACCTCAACCTGCTGGGCAAGCGCAACCCGGAGCTCTACAACCATGAGAGCTATGCCTCTCTGTGCGCCATGATCCAGCAGTACGCCGTGGACCACAACTCCTCCGCCACCTGCTTTCAGTCCAACCACGAGGGGGCCATCATCGACCAGATCCAGGCCGCCGAGGGGGTCTATGACGCCATCGTCATCAACCCCGGCGCCTACGCCCATTACAGCTACGCCATTGCCGACGCCCTCCAGGAGGTGGACGTTCCCGCCTTTGAGGTACATATCGGCAACATCCACGCTCAGGAGTCCTTCCGCTCCCTGTCTGTCACCGCCCCCGCCTGTGTGGGCCAGATCTACGGGCTGGGCTTTGTGGGCTATCTGCGGGCCATGGACTATTTTCTCAAAGGAGGGCAATGATGATGCTGCAAGTGATTGGTGATCCCATTTTCCACTCCAAATCCCCCATCATCCAGACCACCATGCTCAACCATCTGGGTCTGGACATCCCCTACACCCCCCACTGGGTGAAAAAGGGGGAGCTGGCCGGCTATTTCGCCTTTGCCCAGGCCAACGGCGTCACCGGCTTCAACGCCACCATGCCCCACAAGGAGGACCTGGTGCCCATGATGGATGAGCTGGGGGAGGAGGCCATCCGGTACGGGGCGGTGAACACTGTCTGCCTGAGAGAGGGCCGGCGCATCGGCCACAACACCGACGGCGACGGCTGCCTCAGCTCCCTGGTCCGGGCCGGGATGTGGCCCGCCCGTCAGGTGGTGCTGCTGGGGGCGGGGGGCGCCGCCCGGGCGGTGGCCCTGCGCCTGGCCGAGGCGGGGGCGGAGCGGATCTGGGTGTGCAACCGCACCCTGTCCAAGGCCGGGCAGCTGTGCCGGCTGGAGCCCGATGTGCTCTCCCCGGCAGGCTTTGACCGGGACACCCTGACCCGGCTGTGCGCCCAGTCCCAGCTGGTCATCAACTGCACCAACCTGGGCATGGACGACTGTCCCCATCAATTCGAGGATTTCTCCTTCCTGGACGCACTGCCCCAGGGGGCGGGGGTCATGGACCTCATCTACTATCCCGCCCAGACCCAGCTGCTCCAACAGGCCCAGCAGCGGGGGCTCAAGGCGTGCAACGGCCTGCCCATGCTGGTGTATCAGGCCATCTTCTCCCTGGAGTACTTCCTGGACCGCCCCCTCCCCCGGGAGGAGCTGGCCCAGGTGGTCTTTCAGGTGCTGGAGGCATAAAAAAAGACGTGGTGCAAAAGCCAGCGCTTTTTGCACCACGTCTTTTTTTGTGCCCTTACAGCTCTGCGTCCTCGTAGTCGTCGTACTCGGAGGAACAGAAGCAGCAATTTGCCTTCTTCTCCTCCACCTTGTCAGCAATGGCGTAGAAGGTGTCCACGATCTTGTCCCAGTAGGCCATCACCAGGCACACCACGGCGCTCACTGCCATGGCTACGGCGGCTGCCTTGAGGATAAAGCGGATGACTTTCATTTTTTCAGTCCCTCCTTGTATGTTTCGGTACGTCATAGTGTACACGATTTGCGGCGAAAAAACAATGGGAATTGAAAAAATTTCACACACCCTCTCCCCCACTTTCCTCCAACCCCGGGGATTTTCCACGCTTTGCACCACAAAGTGGCAAAATCCCATGGATTTTTCCATTCTTTCACCAGCCGTTGGAGAAAAACTCTACTTGTTTTTTCCCTCCAAATGGAATACAATGTATAAACTAAAGGTAATATCCTCACAAAGCAACTCCACTCTTACCACAGAAAGGAAGGGTTCCATGAAGATACAAACTGAACAGGGCCGCATCCGCATCGCCAGCGAAGTATTCAGCAACATCACCGGTGCTGTGGCCACCAGCTGCTATGGCGTGAAGGGCATGGCCTTTCGCTCCAAGACCGACGGCCTGGTACACCTGCTCCGCCGTGAGTCCATGTCCAAGGGGGTCAAACTGGTCTATCATGAGGATGACTCTGTGTCCATCGAGCTGCACATCATCGTGGACAACGGGGTAAACCTGGTGGCTGTGAGCCGCTCCATCCAAAGTGAAGTCAAGTACAACGTCAACCGTCTGACCGGCGTGGAAGTGCGCAGCGTCTCCGTCTGCGTGGACTCCATGGTCATTGGCTGAAGCCAGAGCTGACAGAAAGGAATTTGCTGAACTATGATCGACATCATTGACGGCGCATTGTTTCAACGCATGGTGATCCATGCTGCCGCCTCCATCAATGCCCAGAAACAGAGCATCAACGAGCTCAACGTATTCCCCGTGCCCGATGGCGACACGGGCACCAATATGTCCCTGACCATCGGCACTGCTGCCGCTGAGGCCAAGAAGAAGCCCGCCACCACGGTGGCTCAGGCTGCCGCCACCAACGCCTCCGCCCTGCTGCGGGGCGCCCGCGGCAACTCCGGCGTCATTCTCTCCCTGCTCTTCCGGGGCGTGTCCAAGGCCCTGAAGGAGCACGACACCGCCGACGGCGTGGCGCTGGCTGCCGCCCTCCACGAGGGCGTGTCCGCCGCCTACAAGGCGGTGATGAAGCCCGCCGAGGGCACCATCCTCACCGTCTCCCGCCTGTCCGCCAAGGCTGCCGCCGAGGCCGCCCAGGAGCAAAACAGCGCCGAGCACGTGCTGGAATGCGCCATCGCCCAGGGCCAGGAGGCTCTGGCGGAGACCATCAACCAGAACCCCGTGCTGAAAAAGGCGGGCGTGGTGGATGCCGGCGGCAAGGGCTTCCTCATCATCCTCCAGGGTATGCTGGACGAGATGCGGGGCATCCCCGCCCCCCAGGACTATCAGGAGGACGCCGTCCAGGCCAAGGGCAAAGCGGACTTTACGGTCATGAGCCAGGAGGAGATCACCTTCACCTTTGACACCGTCTTTATTGTCCGCAAATCCCAGCCTGATGTCAACCTGGGGCCCTTCCGCACCTACCTGGACAGCATCGGTGACAGCCTGGTCATCGGTGAGGACGACGAGGCCTTTAAGGTCCACGTCCACACCAACATTCCCGGCAGCGCCCTCAATGAGGCCCAGAAGTACGGCACCCTGGAGCTGGCCAAGATCGAGAATATGCGCACCCAGGCCGACGATCTGGCCGCTGGACGCAAGGCCCAGAGCGTGGACGACCTGGAGGCTGACCATCCCGAGGACGGGCAGCCTGCAGTGGCCCCTGCCGAGAAGAAGTACGGCGTGGTGGCGGTGTGCGCCGGCGGCGGCCTGGCCTCTGTGTTCCGGGACCTGGGGGTGGACGGCATCATCTCCGGCGGTCAGACCATGAACCCCTCCACCGAGGACATCCTGCGGGAGATCGCCCGCACCCCCTCCGAGGTGGTGTTTGTGCTGCCCAACAACAAGAACATCATCATGGCCGCCCAGCAGTGCGTGGGCCTCATCGAGGGCAAGGAAGTGGTGGTCATCCCCACCCGCACTGTGCCCCAGGGCATCTCCGCCCTGCTGGTGATGGACCCCGAGGGCCAGGTGGCCGACAATGTCGACGCCATGCAGGAGGCCATGGGCCGGGTGCACACCAGTGAGGTGACCTATGCCGCCCGCAACTCCGACTTTGACGGCTTTGCCATCAAAGAGGGGGACTATATGGCCCTGAGCGACGGCCAGCTGTTCGGCACCGCCCACTCCATGGAGGAGCTGCTGGAACATCTGGCCCAGTCCGAGATCCAGCAGAATGCCGAGTTCATCAACATCTTCTACGGCGAGGACGTGGATGAGGAGGCCGCCGGCAAGGCCCTGGCCCTGTTCCAGCGCCTGTGCCCCAACGCGGAGATCACCCTGCTCAGCGGCGGTCAGCCCGTGTACTACTATATGATTTCCGCGGAATAAGTGACCATCCGTTTCACCCGGCGGTGCAGCTGTGCACCGCCGGGTTTCTTTTGACTTTCCCCCAAGTTTCACGCAACTTTTCACCCACCTTTGCATATACTACATGGTATACGGGGAAGTGTGGCGGCAAGATGCGCCCACCCACCCAGAGATTATCTTAGAAACGGAGCGATATACCATGTTCTTGCAAAGCACACCCCAAAAACCGGACACCCCCACCCAGGACGTGGACGACCTGATCTTTATGGGCCAGGGCGGGCCAACCGTCAGCCAGCGTTAAGGGGAAAAAATCATCTTTTTGACGGGAATCTCCCCCCTTTACAACCCATCCGCCTTTCTATATAATATACGGGATATATTATGGCCATGGGCCGGTTAAAGGATGAATCAGAATGCTTCAATTTGACGAATACAAGGTAAAACTCACCAACCTCAAGCCTGAGCTGGAGGAGCTGGGCCAGGCCCTGGATCTGGAAGCGGCGGAGCGGGAGCTGGATATGCTCCAGGCGGAGTCCGCCTCCGACGGGTTCTGGGACAACGTGGAGAAGGCCCGGAAGGTCCAGCAGCGCATCAGCCACCTGGAGGGCAAGATCAACGCCCAGGCCAAGCGGCTGTCCACCTGGGACGACTTGATGGTCATGTGTGAGATGGGCAACGAGGAGGAGGACGAATCCCTGGCGCCCGAGGTGGAAGAGGGCTACGAGGGCCTCATCCGCAACATGGAGGAGGCCCGGCTGGCCACCCTCCTCTCCGGCGAGTACGACCCCTCCCCCGCCATTGTCTCCCTCCAGGCCGGCGCCGGCGGCACCGAGGCCCAGGACTGGGCTCAGATGCTCTACCGGATGTACACCCGCTGGGCGGAGCGCCACGGCTTTACCTACTCCATCCTGGACTACCAGGACGGAGACGAGGCGGGCATCAAGTCTGCCACCATCCGCATCGACGGCGAGAACGCCTACGGCTATTTGAAGAGCGAGCACGGGGTGCACCGTCTGGTGCGCGTCTCCCCCTTTGACGCCAACGCCCGCCGCCAGACCTCCTTTGCCGCCGTGGAGGTCACCCCGGAAATTGACGACAGCGTGGAGGTGGAGATCCGCCCCGAGGACATCGAGATGCAGGTCTACCGGGCCTCCGGCGCCGGCGGCCAGCACGTCAACAAGACCTCCTCCGCCGTGCGGCTCATCCACAAGCCCACCGGCCTGGTGGTGGCCTGCCAGACCGAGCGCAGCCAGCTGCAAAACCGGGAGACCTGTATGAAGATGCTGCGCTCCAAGCTCATCCAGATCAAGGAGCAGGAGCACCTGGACAAGATCTCCGACATCAAGGGCGTGCAGCTGAAAATCGAGTGGGGCAGCCAGATCCGCTCCTACGTGTTCATGCCCTATCAGCTGGTGAAGGACAACCGCACCGCCTATGAGACCTCCAACATCAACGCCGTCATGGACGGCGATCTGGACGGCTTCATCAACGCCTACCTCACCGCCTCTGCCACCGGCAACTGGGCCACCAAATAAGTTCCCCCATACCGCCTGTCCCGGGTGCTCCCCGCCCCCGGGACAGGCGATTTTTTGCGCCCTGGCCAGAGAGATTTTCTTTGAAAATATTTCCTCATTCGGTTGACTGTGCCGGACAAGAGGACTACAATAGTACCACAATCGAACTGTTAGGAGGGTATCGATCATGAAAAAGTTGATTCGCCGATGTCTTGCCCTGGCGATGTCCGCCGTGTTTGTTCTCACCTGCACCGCTCCGGTCTTTGCCGCCGGCACCGACATCAACGTCCAGTTGGATGTCACCTATTCCCAGACCGACGCCAGAGAGATGCTGACGCTGGTCAACAACTTCCGTACCGGCAACCAGGCCTGGTACTGGAATGAGGACAATTCCACCAAAACCGATCAATCCGGTAAGCTCCAGGGGCTCACCTATGACTACAACCTGGAGCGGGTGGCCATGCAGCGGGCCGCCGAGATCGTGGTCACGTACAGCCACACCCGACCGGACGGCAGCGGCTGGGACACCGCCTACGGCGAGCTGGGCGCAAACTATCGCAGCGCAGCGGAGAACATCGCCGTCGGCTACACCTCCGCTGAGGACGTCTTTGTGGCCTGGCGGGAGGACGATGAGGACTACGCCGGCCAGGGCCACCGCCGCAATATGCTCTCCGAGGACGTGACCTCCATTGGCATCGCCCATGTGGTGTATGGCGAGATGGATTTCTGGGTGCAGGAGTTTGGTACCCTGACCAATCCCAACACCACCCCCACCACCCCTGCCACCGACGCCACCGTGGACATCCGGGTGGCCTCCAGCTCCATCCGCAGCGTCACCCTGGGCACCGTCTCCCCCCTGTCCCTGGAGGCGGGGAAGCAGGCAGACCTGCCCACCGTGTCCGCCACCCTGAAGACCAATGACACCTGGGCGTACACCCCTGCGATCCACGTGGACATGGAGCCCGGCTGGACCGTGACGGCGGGCAGCGACGTGGTAAAGGTGGAGGGCGACAAGCTCACCGCCCTGTCTGCGGGCAGCGCCACCCTCTCCGCCACCGTGGCGGGCCAGACGGTCACCTGCTCGGTCACCGTCACCAGCGCCGCCTGTGAGCACCAGTGGAACGATGGCGTGGTCACCACCGAAGCCACCTGCACCGCAGAAGGCGTGCGCACCTACACCTGCCAGCAGTGTGGGGCCACCCGGACCGAGGCCATTCCCATGAAGCCCCACACCGTTGTCACCGATCCCGCCGTTGCCGCCACCTGCACCCACACCGGCCTCACCGAGGGCAGCCACTGCTCCGTGTGCAACACCGTGATCGTGGCCCAGACCGTGGTGGCCAAGCTGCCCCACGACTATGTGGCCTCTGTCACCACGGCCCCCACCTGCACCACCGACGGCGTGCGCACCTATACCTGCTCTGCGTGCAGCGACAGCTACACCGAGGACATCCCCGCCACTGGCCACACCTTTGGCCCCTGGACCACCGTCACCTCCCCCACCTGCACCCAAAACGGCAGTGAGCAGCGCATCTGCTCCGTCTGCCAGTACACGGAGACCCGGGGCGTTGACCCCACCGGCCACACCTGGGAGGAAAATTACACCATCGACCAGGCTCCCACCTGCACCCAGGACGGCAGCAAGTCCATCCACTGCTCCAAGTGTGATGCCGTCACCGACGTCCAGACCATCCCCGCCACCGGCCATACTTGGGATGAGGGCACTGTGGTGACCGCTCCCACCTGCACCCAGGCCGGAACCATCCGCTACACCTGCACTGTCTGCAAAGACACCCGGGATGAGACCATCCCCGCCGCCGGCCACACCTGGGACCAGGGCACCGTCACCACCCCCGCCACCTGCACCCAGGACGGCACCATGCACTACACCTGCACCGTCTGCCAGGAGACCCGGGATGAGGTGATCCCCGCCACCGGTCACACCTGGGACCAGGGCACCGTCATCACCCCCTCTACCTGCACCACCGACGGCCTGATGCGCTACACCTGCACCGTCTGTGACGAGACCCGGGATGAGGTGATCCCCGCCAGCCACAGCTATGTGGACAAGGTCACCGCCCCCACCTGCACCCAGGCCGGCTACACCACCCACACCTGCTCGGTGTGCGGTGACACCTACACCGACACCCCCGTGGCGGCTCTGGGCCACTCCTATGAGTGGGTGGTGGACCAGAAGCCCACCGCCACCCAGGCGGGAAGCCGTCATCAAGTGTGCTCGGTGTGCGGCGCCCAGGGTGCCACGGAGGCCATTCCCGCCACCGGCACCCAGCCCAGCACTCAGCCCAGCACTCAGCCCCAGGACGGCAGCACCGTCCCGCCCACCGGCGACCAAAGCCACCTGACCGTGTATGTGGGCATCCTGGCGGTGTGCGTGCTGGCCCTGGCTGGCACCGGCGCGGTGGTTGTCCGTCGCCGCCGCCGCTAACACCCCCGCATTCCTTTCATCGGCTGCTTCCTGTGGCCCTCCTTTGAGGGCCACAGGAATTTTTTTGTATATTTTTTCTCCCCTTGGGCAGAGTAACCAGAGAAGTGAAACCCAAAAGGAGTGATTGCATGGGTCAACCGGCCATTGACATCAAAAGCGAGATCGGCCCCTTGAAGCGGGTGCTGCTCCACCGGCCCGGGGGCGAGCTGGAAAATCTGATGCCGGACTATCTGGAGCGTCTGCTCTTTGACGACATCCCCTATCTGAAGATCGCCCAGGAGGAGCACGACGCCTTCTGTCAGCTGCTGCGCAGCAACGGGGCCGAGGTGGTGTATCTCACCGACCTGGTGTCCGAGTCCCTCACCGACCCCGGGGTGAAGGAGCAGTTTGTCCTGGAGTATATCGGCGAGGCGGGGGTGCGGGGGAGCAAGCGCACCGCCATGATCGCCGACCACTTTTTGTCCATGTCCACCCACAACATGGTCTCCGCCATGATGACCGGGCTGCGCAAGGCCCAGGTGCGGGGATATGGACGAAAAAACCTCACCGACTACCTGGAGGATGACTATCCCTTTGTCCTGGACCCCATCCCTAACCTGTACTTTACCCGGGACCCCTTCGCCGCCATCGGCAACGGGGTGACCATCCACCGGATGCACACCGTCACCCGGCGGCGGGAGACCCTCTTCGCCCAGTATATCTTCGCCCACCATCCCCAGTACCAGGGCACCCCGGTGTACTATGACCGCGCCGCCTCCGCCTCCATGGAGGGGGGCGACATCCTGGTGCTCTCCCCCCAGGTGGTGGCGGTGGGCATCTCCCAGCGCACCCAGCCCTGGGCCATTGAGCAGCTGGCCAAGCGGCTTTTGGCCCCCGAGGTGGGCTTTTCCAAGGTGTTGGCCTTCGACATCCCCAAAAACCGGGCGTTTATGCACCTGGACACGGTATTCACCATGGTGGATGTGGACAAGTTCACCATGCATCCGGGCATCTCCGCCCAGCTGCGCCTCTTTG
Source organism: Candidatus Enterenecus avicola (assembly GCA_018715985.1). Lineage (GTDB taxonomy): Bacteria > Bacillota > Clostridia > Oscillospirales > Oscillospiraceae > Enterenecus > Enterenecus avicola. The sequence goes on along the minus strand of DVKO01000039.1, from coordinate 7,995 downwards.
TGCTGGAGGGGGACGAGGGGGGCCACCTGACCATCACCGAGGAGGAGGACAGCCTGGAGAACATTCTCAAAGAGCATCTGAACCTGAACGCCGTCACCCTCATCAAGTGCGGCGGCGGGTCGGTGATCGACGCCGCCCGGGAGCAGTGGAACGACGGCTCCAACACCTTCTGTCTCTCCCCCGGCCGGGTGGTGGCCTACTCCCGCAATCACGTCACCAACCGGGTCATGGAGGAGGCGGGCATTGAGGTGCTCACCATTCCCAGCAGCGAGCTGTCCCGGGGCCGGGGCGGCCCCCGGTGTATGACCATGCCCCTGGTGCGGGGCACACTCTAATTTCATCAAAGGAGACAACAAGTATGGCAGTCAATCTGAAAGGCAAATCCTTCCTCACCCTCATGGACCTCTCCGCCCCCGAGATCCGCTATCTGCTGGATCTGGGCCACTCCCTGAAAGCCAAGCGCCAGATGGGGCTCCACGGGGAGGCTTTGCGCGGCAAGCACATCGTGCTGCTCTTTGAAAAGACCTCCACCCGCACCCGCTGTTCCTTCGAGGTGGCCATGGCGGAGGAGGGGGGCCGGGTGACCTACCTGGACCCCGGCTCCTCCCAGATGGGCAAAAAGGAGTCCCTGGAGGACACCGCCCAGGTACTGGGCCGGTTCTTCGACGGCATCGAGTACCGGGGCTACGACCAGGCCAATGTGGAGACCCTGGCCAAATACGCCGGAGTGCCGGTGTACAACGGCCTCACCGACCTGGACCACCCCACCCAGATCATCGCCGACATGATGACCATGGAGGAGCACATTCACAAGCCCCTGAAGGACTGTAAGGTGGTGTTTGTGGGGGATGTGCGCAACAATATGTGCTACGCCTGGATGTTCGGCTGCTGCAAGATGGGGGTGGACTTTGTGGGCTACGGCCCCCAGGAGCTGATTGACGGGGCGGACAAGACCATTCTGGAGGCCTGCAAGCAGGAGGGGGCCGTGTCTGGGGCCAACATCACCCTCACCTGCGATCCCAACGCCCTGAAGGGGGCGGACGTGCTCTACTCGGACATCTGGGCCTCCATGGGGGAGGAGGAGCTGATCCCCCAGCGGGCCAAGCTCTTGACCCCCTACCGCATCGACCACACCATGCTGGCCGCCACCGGCAACCCGGAGGTCATCTTCATGCACTGTCTCCCCTCCTTCCACAACTTCGACACCAAGCTGGCGAAAGAGTGGATGGACAAGGGGGTGGACATCCGGGAGGTCACCGACGAGGTGTTCCGCTCCCGCCACTCGGTGGTGTTTGACGAGGCGGAGAACCGGATGCACGCCATCAAGGCCATCCTGGTGGCCACCCTATGAGGCGGGCCACCAAAGTGGTGGTGGCCCTGGGGGGCAACGCCCTGGAGGACAAACAGCTCCCCCCCACCGCCCAGTCCCAGCATCAGGTGCTCCAGCGCACCGCCCGGCAGCTCTCCCAGCTGTCGGTGTCCGGGTATGAACTGGCCATCGTCCACGGCAACGGCCCCCAGGTGGGGCGCATCCTCCTGGCCAGCGAGACCGCCCGTGACGTGACGCCCCCCATGCCCTTCGACGTGTGCGGGGCCATGAGCCAGGGGTATATCGGCTACCACATCCAGCAGACCCTCACCGCCGCCCTGCGCGCCCAGGGCAAGGACATTCCAGTGGTGACCGTCATCACCCAGGTGGTGGTGGACCCCGCCGACCCCGCCTTCTCCCACCCCACCAAGCCCATCGGCCCCTTTTACACCCAGGCCCAGGCGGAGGCCCTGGCCCGGGAGCGGGGCTATCAGATGGGCCAGGACGGCCAGCGGGGATACCGCCGGGTGGTGCCCTCCCCCCAACCCCAGCGCATTGTGGAGATCGGCACCATGAAAACCCTGTGGAACACCACCATCACCATCGCCTGCGGCGGCGGTGGGGTGCCGGTGGTGGAGGGGACGGACGGGCACCTGGAGGGGGTGGCCGCCGTCATTGACAAGGACCTGGCCGCCTGCCGTCTGGGCATCGAGATGGAGGCGGACGTGCTGATGATCCTCACCGAGGTGCCCGCCGTGGCCCTCCACTTTGGCACTCCCCAGCAGGAGAGCCTGGGGGAGGTAAAGGCGGAGGATCTGGAGCAGTACGCCCACCAGGGCCACTTTGGGGAGGGCTCCATGCTGCCCAAGGTAAAAGCCGCCATCCAGTTCGCCCGCTCCGCCCCTGGGCGGCGGGCCATCATCACCAGTCTGGACAAGGGGCTGGAGGCCCTGGCGGGCAAGTGCGGCACCCAGATCACCGCTTGATCAACGGCTCCCTTGTGGAAAGGGAGCTGTCAGCCGCTAGGCTGACTGAGGGATTGACCGTTCCCATGTGGCTAGATTAGGCTTGCCGGCCTGGTGGGGACGCTGGCGCTGGGGTCTATTTTTGACCGGGCAAAAATAGACGAAAAACCCGCTTAGGGCGTTCCCCCCTAAGAACCTCCCTGAGGTACCAGACTGGAACTGCGTCAAATTGATCCTCGGCCCGTCACCCTTGCTGTGGCTCCTGATATTGCCACCACACCAGGCCACCATGGCAGCTGGCCCTATGGCCAGGTGTTTTCCACCTCCGGGCCTTCCCTGGAGCAGCGGTGCCTCAGTCACCGCCAGACTCAACGCCTCCCTTGTGTAAAGGGAGGTGGGCTGACGGAAGTCAGCTCGGAGGGATTGTCTGCGGCTGCCTACCGTCAACCCCTCAGTCAGCCCTACGGGCTGACAGCTCCCCTTGCACAGGGGAGCCTTTGGTGCGGTGCAGCCCATGGACTGGGCTGCCAGGCTTTCGATAGCTGGGAACAGCGGCTCACCAGGGGAAGGCCCCTCCTTTGGTGGTCTTTCGTGCCTTTCTGGCAGCAGAAAGGCACCCCCAGCGGGGAGCGCGTCCCCCCAGGCTGGCAAGCCTGCATTCATTTCTCCGCAAGGAGGTTATACCATGAAATCCTTTCGTATGCCCACCGCCTACACCATCCTCCTGGTGTTGTTGCTGGTGGTGACCCTGCTGACCTGGGTCATCCCCGCCGGACACTACCAGACAGGGGCGTCAGGGGAGCCGGTGGCAGGCACCTATGAGCAGCTGCCCCAGCAGGGCCAGCCCATCACCTCGGTGTTCACCGCCCCCCTGGAGGGGCTGTATGAGGCCATTGACATCGCCGCCTTCATCCTCATGGTGGGTGGATTTCTCGGCGTCGTAGGCAAAACCGGGGCCATCGACCGGGGCATCTCCGCCCTGGTGTCCAAGCTCCGAGGCAAAGAGACCCTGCTCATCCCCATCTTGATGGTGGTGTTCGCCCTGGGCGGCACCACCTTCGGCATGGCGGAGGAGACCATGGCCTTCTACCCCCTGGTGCTGCCCATCCTGGTCTCCGCCGGGTACGACCCCATCACCGCCGTGGCGGTGATCCTGGTGGGGGCGGGGGTGGGCACCCTGGCCTCCACCGTCAACCCCTTTGCCACCGGCATCGCCGCCGGATTTGCCGGGGTGTCTCTGGGTACCGGGCTGCTGCTGCGGGTGCTGATGCTGGTGGTCATGCTGGGGGTGTCCATTTATTACGTCTCCCGCTACGCCGCCCGGGTGAAGGCCCACCCGGAGTCCTCTCTGATGGCCCACCGCCGGGCGGAGTACACCGCCCGCTTTGCCGCCCACCAGGAGGAGCAGACCCAGCTGACCTGGGTGCAGGCCCTGGCCCTCATTCTCTTTGCCCTCACCTTTTTGGTGATGATCTACGCCGTCATCCCCTTTGACGACATGGGGCTCCCCCTGCCCGCCCTGGGCTGGTGGTTTCCCCAGCTGTCCGCCCTGTTTCTGGCCGCCTCCATTCTGGCCGGGGTGTGCTGCGGCCTGGGGGAGGAGGAGACGGTGGCGGCCTTCGTCCACGGCGCCGCCGACCTTTTGGGCGTGGCCTTCATCATCGGCATCTCCCGGGGGATTACGGTGCTGATGAACGCCGGACAAATTACCGCCACAGTGCTCTACTGGGGGGAACAGGCCCTGATGGGGACAAGTGCAGTGACCTTTACCCTGCTCACCTTCCTGTTATACCTGCCCCTGTCCTTCCTCATCCCCTCCTCCTCGGGGCTGGCCACCCTGTCCATGCCCATCATGGCCCCTCTGGCGGACTTCTCAGGGGTGGGCCGGGAGGTGGTCATCACCGCCTTTCAGACCGCCTCGGGGCTGGTGAACCTCATCACCCCCACCAGTGCGGTGGTCATGGGCGCCCTGGCCCTGGGCCATGTGCCCTACGGGGCGTTCTTAAAGTTCATCTGGAAGCTGCTGGCCATCCTGCTGGTGCTCTCCCTGGTGTTTCTCGCCCTGGGGGCGTTGGCATAAAAAGATCCCGCCGTACCTTATGGTACAGCGGGATCTTTTACATCTGAAATAGGATACCCACCACCGCAGAAAAGGCGATGAACACAATGGGGTGGAGCTTTTTGGCGGGGGTGTACCCCATGAGCACGAACACCGCCGCCGCCAGGGCCACCCCTACCCAGTGCACCCCCAGGGGGCTGCCGGGCTTGGCCAGGGCGATCACCGCCACCTCCAGCAGCGCCACGGTGATGAGGGCCACCGAGGCCGCCCGCAGCCCGTAGAAGATGGCGTTGACCACCCGGGACTGACGGAACTGCTTCAAAATCCGGGCGATGAGGAGGATGACCAGGATGGAGGGGGCCACCAGGCCCAGGGTGGACACCACGCCGCCCAGGAAGCCGCCGGTTTGGAAGCCCACATAGGTGGACATATTCACTCCCAGGGGGCCGGGGGTGGACTCGGAGATGGCAATCATATCCGCCAGCTGGCCTGAGGTGAACCACCCGGTGCGCTGACCCAGGTCGGTGAGAAAGGGGATGGTGGCCAGGCCGCCGCCCACGGAGAACAGGCCCACCTTGAAAAACTCATAGAAGAGGCGCAGGTAGATCATGCCTTCTCCCCTCCCTTCTTCCCGTAGATGGCCAGGCCCACCAGGCCGGACACCACCACCAGGAACACCGGGGAGCACAGCGCCCCCGCCACCTGGCCCAGGGCGCCGCCGGGCATGGGGGCCCACACGCCCACGGCCCCCACCGCCAGCACCACCACGTAGATGAGCCGGGTTTTCCCGTCCACCAGGGAGGTCTTGAGCAGCTTGAGGACGCTGGACAAAATCAGGGCCACCACTCCGGCCCGCACCCCGTTGAAGGCGTGAACCACCACAGGCAGGTGCATAAAGTTACTCAAAAAGGCGGCAATGGCCATGATAATCACCAGGCAGGGAAACACCACCCCCAGGGTGGCCACAATGCCCCCCAGCCAGCCCATCCGGTTGTACCCCACAAAGGTGGCGGTGTTCACCGCGATGACCCCGGGGGTGCACTGGCCCACGGCGTAGTAGTCGGCCAGCTCCTCCTGGGTGGCCCAGCCCTTGTTGTCCACCAGCTCCCGCTGCAAAATGGGGAGCATGGCGTAGCCGCCGCCAAAGGTGCACACGCCGATTTTAGAGAAGGTAAAAAAGAGGTCGAGATACTCTTTCACAGCAGGTCCTCCCATTCCTCCAGCCACAGACGGGCCACGGCGTCACTGGGCATCCGCCAATCCCCCCGGGGGGAGAGGGTCACAGAGCCCACTTTGGGGCCGTCGGGCAGACAGGAGCGCTTGAACTGCTGGGCAAAGAACCGGCGGTAGAAATTGCCCAGCCAGCGGTGGAGGGTCTGCTTGTCATAGCGATCTCCCAGGGCATACACCGCCAGCCGGAACACCTTCCGAGGGGAGAAGCCCCAGCGGATGGCGTAGTAGAGGAAAAAGTCGTGGAGCTCGTAGGGGCCCACCAGATCCTCGGTCTTCTGGGCGATTTCCCCGTCCTTGGGGGGGAGCAGCTCGGGGGACACCGGGGTGTCCAGAATGTCCTGGAGCACCTCACCCAGCTTGCCCCCCTTCTCCCGGGCCACATAGTCCACCAGATGGCGCACCAGGGTCTTGGGGATGGAGGCATTGACGGCGTACATGGACATATGGTCCCCGTTGTAGGTGGCCCAGCCCAGGGCCAGCTCGGACAGGTCCCCGGTGCCAATGACCAGGCCGCCGGTGCGGTTGGCCATGTCCATGAGCACCTGGGTGCGCTCCCGGGCCTGTCCGTTTTCAAAGGTCACCGAGTGATCCTCCATGGACTGGCCGATGTCGACAAAGTGCTGGCGCACGGCATCCCCGATGTTTACCTCCTGGAAGCTGGTGCCCAGCTCCCCGGCCAGAATCTCCGCATTGGACCGGGTACGGGCGGTGGTGCCGAAGCAGGGCATGGTGATGGCCAGAATGCCCTGCTTGTCCCGGCCCAGCAGATCGAAGGCCCGGGCAGTGATGAGCAGGGCCAGGGTGGAGTCCAGCCCGCCGGACAGGCCCACCACGGCGGTGGCGGCGTGGGTGTGCTCCAGCCGCTTGGCCAGACCCAAGGCCGCCAGAGTGAGAATTTCCTGGCACCGCTGGGCCCGTCCCGCCTCATCCTGGGGCACAAAGGGGGTGGGGGAGATGGGCCGGGTGAGCTCGGTGTCCTCCAGCGTGAAGCGCACCTCCGCCCACCCCTCCGGGTGGCGGCTTTGGAAGGTGGTCAGCCGCTGCCGCTCGTGGCACAGCCGCCCGATGTCCAGCTGGGAGACGGTCAGCCCCGTTTCAAACCGACGCTCCGCCAGCAGCGCGCCGTTTTCCGCAATCATGTTGTGGCCGGAGAACACCAGATCGGTGGTGGACTCCCCTTCCCCGGCGTCGGCGTACACGTAGCCGCAGCACAGCCGTCCGGACTGGCCCACCACCAGGTTGCGGCGGTAGCTGCTCTTGCCCACAATCTCGTTGCTGGCGGACAGGTTCAAAATCACCGTGGCCCCGTACTCGGCCAGGGTGCGGGAGGGCGGGTCGGACACCCACAGATCCTCACACAGCTCAATGCCGATGCGTAGGCCCGGCACGTCGGGGCACTCGATGAGGGGCGAGGCCCCATACATCTCCTGCCACCCCTCCTCCAGATGGGGCAGGCGCACCAGGAAGCTGTGGTCAAAAAACAGCCCCTCTCCCGAGGCAAACCACCGCTGCTCATAAAACTCCCCGTAGTTGGGGATGTGGGTCTTGGGTACCACCGTCACCACCTGACCATACTGGATGACCACGGCGCAGTTGTACAGCTTTCCCCCCGCCCGCAGGGGCATCCCCAGGGCGGTGAGCACCTCCAGGTGCTGGGTGGCCTGCATCACGCCGCGCAGGGCCTCCAGCGCCCCATCCAGCAGCTTGTCCTGCAAAAACAGGTCGCCGCAGGTGTAGCCGGTGAGGCACAGCTCGGGGAGCACCAGGATTTTCACCCCCTGGGCCTGGGCCTCTTCCATGAGGCGGACGATTTCCGCCCCGTTGTGGGCGCAGTCCGCCACCCGGATGGATGGGGTGCCGGCCGCCACACAGATCAAGCCGTCTTTCATGGGAAAACAGCCTCCTTCTTCCATTACATCGGGGACTATCATATCCTATTCCATGCCAAATTGCAACCGCTGCGCCCAGTGACAGTCCTGATTTTGTGGGGGCAAACAGCCTCCCTCCGTCATCGCCCTTGGCGATGACGGAGGGAGATTGCAGCAGGCGCCCAAGGGCTTTGACCCAATGGGCGGCGTGTATTGGAGTGACCGGGAAGTCGGGCGGAGGTCTTTCCTCGGTACTGACCTGTGGTGCTGCCGCCCGCTTGCTCCCTCAGACTGCCCTGACGGGCAGCCAGGGTCTGTTGCAAAATTATGGTTTTGCAACAGACCCGTTGGTTGGGTCAATCCCTCCGTCACGGCTTACGCCGTGCCACCTCCCTTTACACAAGGGAGGCATTTGGCCTGGAGCGTGCTCCGATGTTGTTCTATCAGGAGAAATTCTGCCTATAAGTTCGCTGAAATCTGACAACAGAAACACCGCAGTACCAAGGCCCCCTTGTGTAAAGGGGGCTGTCACCGTAGGTGACTGGGGGATTGTCTCTGGTG
>DVKO01000038.1 GCA_018715985.1 Candidatus Enterenecus avicola | reverse complement strand
GACGGCATTGCCCAGGGACTTGTGCATGGCCTTGCCCTCGCCGTCCACGGTCCAGCCGTGGGTAATGATCTGCTTGTAGGGGGCCACGCCCTTGGCGGCAATGGAGGTGAGCATGGAGGACTGGAACCAGCCGCGGTACTGGTCGCCGCCCTCCAGGTACACGTCGGCGGGGAAGGTCAGCTCGGGCCGCTCGTCCAGCACGGCGGCGTGGGTGGAGCCGGAGTCGAACCACACGTCCATGATGTCGGACTCCTTGGAGAAGTGGACGCCGCCGCAGTGGGGGCACTTGAGCCCCAGGCCCTCCACCAGCTCGTCGGCGGTCTTTTCAAACCAGATGTTGGACCCGTGCTCCCGGAACAGCTGGGACACCCGGGCGATGGTCTCGGGGGTGACGATGTCCGCCCCACACTGGTCGCAGTAGAAGATGGGGATGGGCACGCCCCACTTGCGCTGACGGGAGATGCACCAGTCGTTGCGCTCGCTGATCATGGAGGTCATGCGGTCCTTGCCCCAGGAGGGGTGCCAGGAGATGTGGTCGCAGCTCTTGACCGCGGTGTCCTTGATGGCGTCCACGGAGCAGAACCACTGCTCGGTGGCACGGTAGATGATGGGGTTCTTGCACCGCCAGCAGTGGGGGTAGGAGTGGACGATGTTCTCCTTGGCCAGCAGGAAGCCTTCCGCCTCCAGATCCTGCACCACCAGGTCGTTGCCCTTGGCGTAGAACTGGCCGTTGTACCGCTCGTCGGTCATCACGCCCTTGGCGTTCACCGGCACGGGGGTGCCGATGTGGGTCTTGCCCGCATCGTCGTAGGCCTTGCAGATGTTGAAGTCGTCGGCGCCGAAGCCGGGGGCGGTGTGGACGCAGCCGGTACCGGCGTCCAGGGTCACGTGGTCGCCGCACAGGATGACGCTCTCCCGGTCAAACAGGGGGTGCTTGGCACGCATCAGCTCGAAGTCGCTGCCCTTGAAGGTGGCCAGCACGGTGCAGGCCCCCCGGTCCAGGCCGGCGGCCTTGCACACGGAGTCCACCAGGCCCTCGGCCAGGATATACACCTCGCCGCTCTCCACCTGGAGGAGCACATAGTCAAAGGCGGGGTTGACGGAGATGGCGTAGTTGCCGGGGATGGTCCAGGGGGTGGTGGTCCAGATGACGAAGTAGGTCTTGCTGAGGTCGGTGACGCCGGAAAGCTTGCCCTGGTCGTCCTTCACGGGGAACTTGACGAAGATGGTGGTGCAGGGGTCGTCGGCGTACTCAATCTCCGCCTCGGCCAGAGCGGTCTGGTCGTGGGGGCACCAGTACACGGGCTTCATGCCCTTGTAGATGTAGCCCTTCTCCGCCATCTTGCCGAAGATCTCCACCTGCTTGGCCTCAAACTCCGGCTTGAGGGTCAGGTAGGGGTTCTCCCAGTCGCCGATGACGCCCAGGCGCTGGAACTCGCTGCGCTGGATGTCCACGAAGTTGAGGGCGAAGTCCCGGCACTTGTCCCGGAACTCGGAGTCGGACAGCTCATCCCGCTTGATCTTCTTGTCCTTCAAAATGGCGGACTCGATGGGCAGGCCGTGGGTGTCCCAGCCGGGGACGTAGGGGGCCTGGAAGCCGGTCATGTTCTTGTAGCGGATGATGATGTCCTTGAGGATCTTGTTCAGGGCGGTGCCGATGTGGATGTGGCCGTTGGCGTAGGGGGGGCCGTCGTGGAGGACAAAGCGGGGCTTGCCCTCGTTCTTCTTCATCAGCTTGTGGTAGGTCTCCACCTCCCACTTGCCGTTGAGCAGCTCCGGCTCCCGCTTGGGGAGACCCGCCCGCATGGGGAAGTCGGTCTGGGGGAGGTGTACGGTCTTGTTGTAATCCATGGTGGGATTCCTCCTAAAAAGTGTTTGTTTTCCTGGGAAAAAGCCTCCCTTGTGCAAAGGGAGGTGGCACGGCGTTACACCGGGGCCCCTGCCGAAGCCCAGCGCAAGCGGGTTTGGTGGGGAGAGGAGGTGCGACGGCGTGAGCGAGACTTGCCCCGTCTCTCAGGGGCGAGGCGAGGGATACACAGTCCGCACCGACGAGTCGGAGGGATTGACGATCCGCCGATGGGCCGACAACCCCTCAGTCGCCTTACGGCGACAGCTCCCCTTACACAGGGGAGCCTAAGGGCTCTGGGTATTGGGGGACAAAAAACACCTTTGCCCCTCTTAAAATGAGAGACAAAGGCGAAAAACCTCTGCGGTACCACTCTCGTTGCCTGTGTTTTCCACAGACCCCTCGACGGGTCTCAATAACGGAGACCAACCCGGCAAAGCCTACTGGGGCGCAAGGGCACCCGTTGGGTTTGCAGCTCCCAGGTGATATTCCCCAAGGCCCGCCCTGCCGCTGTTCCACCATACCAGCGGCTCTCTGGTGGGGGGTGAGTTTGGGTACTCGTCCTGTTCCACGCATTTAACCTCTATATCTTATCCAGTTGGCGGGGGTTTGTCAACTGTTTTTGTGACCAGAAATTCCAATTGCGCCGGGGATTTCTCCCGGCATTGGTGTTGGGAGGTGGCTCTCTCTTCTCGTATTCCCAGTTCAGACTTGTCAGCCTGGCAGGGACGCTCCGCTGGGGTGACTTTCTGAAGTGGGCAGAAAGTCACCAAAGACCCACCAAGGGGCCCGCCCCTGTGGAACCCCGGGAGGAGGTGACTTCCACCGGGTGCGGCTCTACCGTCGGCCCTGGGGTTGGTGGGGTCACATAGATGGTGCAAAATTCCTATGGGTCGTGCCTACTTCTCTGGCAAATGGTACTTCTACCGCCAGGGCCTTACCTGGTGTCGCAGCTGTTCCCAGCTGCCGATGGCCAGGCTCCCGGCGGCGGGAACGCCGCTTCTCCAAGGTAGGCCCGGACAGGGAAACCACCCAGCCATAGGGCCAGCTGCCCAAGGTGGCCTGGTATGGTGGCAGAAACAGGACCACAGCCGGACAGACGGGCCGAAAAGTAACTTGATGCACTTCCAGCCCCGTACCCCAGGGAGGTCCTTAGGGGGGAACGCCCTAAGCGATTCTTTCGTCTATTTCTCATCGCTGAGAAATAGACCCCAGCGGAGCGCGTCCCCCTTGCCTGGCTGGCAGACTTTTTGCCGCAGTGGACATAAGGCATAGATGTAGAGGCGAAAACAGCGGAGAGCTTGCAATCTCTTTCGGCAAGTTCTCCGCGTTTTCGCTTATCTTCTGGCCTCGTAGGCAAACCAGCCCTTCCGCTCCAGCGTGCGGGTGATCCGCCAGCCGTTTTGCTCCAGGGCAGCTGCCACTTCCTGGGCCCGGGTGTCGATGATGCCCGAGCACAAAAACACCCCGTCAGGGGTCAAAAACCGGTGGGCCACGGCGGACAGGGGGATGATGACGTCCGCCACGATGTTGGCCAGCACCACCTGGTTTTTGCCCGGGCGCAGCTGATCTCCAAACTTCTGGTCCCCCAGCACGTTGCCCGCCAGTACGGTGAGCCGATCTTTTCCGATGCCGTTCATGGCGGCGTTTTCGTAGGCCACGTCCACCGCCTTGGGGTCAATGTCCACCCCCACGGCGTGGTCTGCCCCCAGCGCCAAGGCCGCAATGGCCAGAATGCCGGAGCCGCAGCCCAGATCCAGCAGCTGCTCGCCCCCGTGGATGTGCTCCTCCATCAGCTCCAGGCACAGCTGGGTGGTGGGGTGGGAGCCGGTGCCGAAGGTGAGGCCCGGGTTCAGGTACAAGGGCACCCGGCCCTCTGGGATGGGCTGGCCCTTCATCCACTCGGGGACGATGTACACCCGCTCCCCCACGGGGATGGGCTGATAGTACCTCTGCCAGGAGGTGGCCCAGTCCTCCTCCCGCAGGGAGACGGTCTGGGGCTCGTACTCCTCCAGGCCCCGGAGGGCGGCTCTCATCTGGGCCTCCCCCTCTTCGTTGTCGGGCACGTAGAACTTCACCCGGCTCACGCCCTTCATGCGCTTGGCCAGATCCTCGTCCACATAGTCCCAGTATTGGCGGTTTTGCTCCAAAAACTTGAGAAATTCCCCCTCTTCCTCCACCACCAGCCCGGTCATACCGTTGCCGGTGAGGGTGTCGCACACCCGGTCCATGGCCTGGGCGGGGACAGGGAGGGTCACTTCCAACCACTGCTGGCTCATCCTGCGTTCTCTCCTTTGCTGCGCAATTCCTGCAAGGTCACCTCAAAGGCCTCCATCTGATGGGGGAGCACCGGCAGCTGCTCCGGCACCGGGGCCCCGGCGGCGGTGAGCACCATGGCCAGCACCCGGTGGGCCAGGGCGGGGTTTTTCACCAGCACCGGGCCGGTGAGGTGGGTGGCCATCAGGGTGCCGCTGACATACCCCTCGGGGCCCCGCTGGCAGTCGTTGCCGAAGCCCATCTCCAAGCTCTCAAAGAGGGGGGTGGACACCCCGGCGGTGAGGGAGCACTTGTTCATAAAGCCCACCACCGGGGACTGGCCCGGGGGGGTGTTGGCAATCACATCGTGGGGGGTACGCTGGCGGGTCTCAATGGTGGTGAAGTCCGCCAGGCCCAGCCCTTCCCACACCTTGCCCTGGGTGTCGGTGATGGTCTGGCCCAGCACCTCCATGGCGTTGCCGGTGAAGAGCACCACTGCCCCCCGGGCCAGGGCCCCTTTCAGCCCCTCCACCTGGGGGTGCAGCACCTGGAGTGCAAATTTCTGGCCCCGCTCGGTGCCGCAGCCCATGTAGATGAGGTGGGCATTTGACAGGTCCGGGGTCTCCCCGGCCACGATTTCCACCTCATGGCCCAGGGCCTGGGCCATACGCTGCAAGATCACCAGGTTGGCGTACTCCCCATACAGGCTCATGCGCTGGGGACACAGATGGACAAATTGCAGTTTCATCTCTTACACCTCCCCATTCTCCTGGATCTCCACCCGGTCCAGCACCTTGTCCCGGTCGGAGAAGCAGGTGACCACGTACAGGTCCTCGTCCCCGCTGTGCTCCAAAAACTCCAGGGCCTGGGGGATGTTGGCCTCCAGCACCACCTTGTCCTGGGGCACCGCAGAGCACTCAAAGCGCAGGGCCAGGTCGTGGACGTAGCGGCCGGAGAGCACCACCCGCTGGACATGGGGGGCGGAGAGCAGGTCAAAGTCAATGTCCCACAGCCAGCTGGTCTCTCCGGTGAAGTACTTCCGGGAGATGGCGTCCACCACCACCAGCACGGTGCAGGGCTCGCCCAGGTCCCGAATGTAGCGCAGGTTGGTGTCGTAGGCCACGGAATTTTCGTGCTTGCTGGTGAGGAGGGTGCCCTGGTGCTGCCCCAGGGTGAAGCGCACCATGCGCCCGTTTTTCAGAATATAGTTGTTGATCACCCCGGCGGCAGTGCCCTTGTCCACCCCGATCATGCGGCAGGCGGACCAGGCGGCCAGGATGTTGTACACGTTGTAGATGGAGCGGAAGGCCAGCTGGATGGGGGTGTCCCCGTCCAGCACCAGCCGTCCCGCCTGCAAGTCCAGCTCGGTGACCGCAAAGTCGGGGTGGGGCCGGTGATGGCCGCACTGGGTGCACCGGTAGTGGCCGATGTGGTTGTAGTGGTAGAGGGAATACTCCATGGGGGCGCCGCACATGGGGCAGAAGGCCCCGTCGTCGTACATCCCATTGTGCTCGGTTGTGGCCCCGGGCCAGGCCTCCAGCCCAAACCACTTCACCGGGTTGCCCTGGTGGGCAAAGCAGGAGACCAGGGGGTCGTCGGCGTTGAGCACCAGGGTGGTGGAGGGGTGAATGGCGGGGAGGATGGCGTCATACACCCACTGGGGGTGTCCGTTGCGGGTGAGCTGGTCCCGGTACAGATTGGTGATGACAAAGTGGGTGGGGTGGAACCAGTGGAAGGTGTGGCGGGCATACCGCTCGTCGCTCTCCAGCAGCAGCACATCCCCCCGCACACGGCCAGACAGGTCACACTGGGACAAAATCAGGGTGGTGACCCCTTCAATTTGGTTGGAGCCCTCGGCGTTGTACACCACGTGCTTCCCGGCGGCCTTCAAAATGGCGGCGATCATCTCCACCGTGGAGGTCTTGCCGTTGGAGCCGGTGACGGCGATGACGTAGGGGGGCAGCTTCACCCGGCCCAGCACGTCGGGGCACACCTTCAGGGCAAACTGTCCGGGCAGAGAACTGCCCCGGCCCAGCAGCTTCCCCACCAGGCGCATCCATTGACACAAAATAATGGCGAAAAATCGTCTCATGGTACCAGCCTCTTTTCTCCAGTTTCCGAGGCGGCGCCCCGGTCCAGCCAAATCATCAGAGCGGTGAGATCCGCAGGGCTCACCCCGCTGATCCGCCCCGCCTGGCCCAGGTTCAGGGGGCGGATGCGGCCCAGCTTCTGCCGGGCCTCCAGGCGCAGACCCTGAATGGCGTCGTAGTCGGTGTCCGGGGGAATGGCCCGCCGCTCCAGCTTGGCCATTTCCTCCACCTGCCGCTTTTGCCGTTCAATGTACCCCTGGTACTTCACCGAGATTTCCACCTGCTGGGCGATTTCTGTGGAAATCTGGGGGCGCTCCCCGTCAAAGGGGGTCAGATCCTCATAGGTGACCCGGGGGCGGCGGAGCAGGTCTGCCAATCTGGCCCCGTGGGGACAGGGGGGCTCCCCCCGGGCGGCCAGCATCTCATCCAGGGCGGGGGAAGGGGCGGCGCCGGTGTGCTCCAGCCGGCGGCCCTCCCGCTCCACGGCGGCATATTTCTCCTCCACCGCCCGCATCCGTTCCTCACTCACCAGCCCCACCCGGTAGCCCAAGTGGCACAGCCGCTGGTCGGCGTTGTCCTGGCGGTGGATGAGGCGGTACTCGGTGCGGGAGGTCATCATGCGGTAGGGCTCGTCGGTGCCCTTGGTCACCAGGTCGTCAATGAGCACCCCGATGTACCCGTCTCCCCGGGTGAGGATGAGGGGGGGCTCCCCCTTCAGCTTCAAAGCGGCGTTGATGCCCGCAACCAGGCCCTGGGCGGCGGCCTCCTCGTAGCCGGAGGAGCCGTTGAACTGGCCCGCGCCGTAGAGCC
>DVKO01000037.1 GCA_018715985.1 Candidatus Enterenecus avicola | reverse complement strand
GCGGGCTGAGAAGTGTTTTTTTCGATGCTCATGTCCCCGAAAAAAACAGATTTCAATTTATTTTCCCATCTTCGGATGGGAAAACTCTGCCGAGGGCTTTTTGACGATGCAAGATCATCTGTCCTTCTTGCATTGACGTGAGGCTTTTCGACAGTCTGAGACCCCTGGGGATTGTTCCCCAGGGGTCTTTGACATGGGTTAGTGCTTGGCTCTGCGGACTCGGTCCATCAACAGGAGGAGACAGAGCGCGGAAATGGTCATTGTGGTGAACAGCACAGGAAGGTTGGCGCTGTCACCGGTCTGAGCCGGGCCTTCCGGCTGAGAGGTGGGTGCGGGGGAGGGAGTAGGCGTAGGAGTGGGCTTCTCAGCGTCCGGGTCCTTGGCTCCACAGACGGTGCAGACACCGTTGGAATAGCTGTGACCCGTTGCAGGCAAGGTTTCCTGGGCTACCAAAACGGTGTGGCACACGGAGCACTGGCTGCCCTCGCTGAGTCCGGTCTCGGTGCAAGTGGGAGCTTTCCCAGGAATCGCCTCAGGGGTGTGGGCGGCCAGCTCGCCGTAAGCGGTCTGGCAGATGGCACACACGGCCTTCTCCTGGCAGGTGGCGGTGCCGCCGCTGTGGGCCTCCGGCTGGGTGGTGGCGGAGCAGCGGGAACACTGATACCAGTGGCTTGTCTCATCGTGGCACAGGACCGAGAAGTCATGGCCCAGGGCGTCATGCTTCACCACTTGCTGGGCGGTGTAGGGCTCCTCTTGGAAGACCACAGTGGCCAAATAGGTGGTGCTGCCAGGCTCGGTGCAGGTGGCGGGAGTCTCCTGGGTGGTGATGACGGCGTTCACCGTCTCCGTGTGACCACAGCCCTCATAGGTGCAGATAAAGGTAGCGGTGGCCTGAGAGAAATCCTCTGCCCACTGGAAGACGGGCTGTCCATAGGTGTGGGGAGGAACCAGGTCCATCCACGCCTGATACAGGGCCTGGGTGAGAGCGGTCACCTGTTCCAGTCGAGTCTGGGCGTCCGCCTCATTGTCAAACACGGGGGCGTCATCGCTGGCCAGGAAGTCGTTGGCGGCCTGTTTGGCGGCCTGGAGGGCCTCCCAGCACTCGGGGGCATAGTCCTGGGCGGCCAAGGTGTCCACAAAGGCCACCAGCTCGCTCAAACCGCTGGTGCTGACCTGATAGGTGGTGTGAGCGGGGGTGGTGCTTTGCAGGAACAGCTGGAACTCGCACGCGTCCGCGCTCACATTGTGTTGCAGATTGGCGGTATTGGAATGGGACAGATAGAGTGTTTGTCCATTGTCGGTGTGGGAAATGGTGTAGGTCCCGGATGCCTCACCGGCCTGGATTTCCAGGTAGAAGGGGGCGGCCTGAACGGGAATTTTGCTGCCAGGGTTGGTGGCAGTATCATTGAGGCTTAGGTATTTACCGTCGGCCTCCATGCTCTGAATGGTGTATCCATCCTCGGTTTTCGTGATGCGCCACAGCTGACGGCTGGCGGCATACTGTCCGTCCAAGGTCAGCTGGTTGTTGGACACGGAGCCAGTCACCTGATCGGTGTTGCTCTGGCCGTTGGCGTGATAGAGGATTCTCTGGGTCCCGGCGTGATAGATGGCGTAAACACCCTCTGCGTCCATGCCGTCGGTGTCCAGATCGTAGGTGGTCTGGGCCTCATGCTCCTCCTGGGTGATGGTTGTCTGGAAGCGCTGAGGAAGATTGACTCCCGTTTCGCCCTGGACCGCCACATCCAGATGTGCGGTGCGGACGATACCGCCAGGAGTGGTGGCAGTGGCGGTGATGGTGGCGGTGCCGCTGCTGACAGCGGTGACGACACCGGTGTCGCTGACCGTAGCTACTGCGGGGGCGTCCGAACTCCAGGTGACGGTGGCGGCATCCTCAGGGGTGACAATGGCCTGCACCTGTCCGGACTGGCCCACGCTGAGATTGATGAACTGGGGCTCCAGGGTCAGGGTGATTTTCTCACTCTCATCCTGGATCATGTACCAGCCCTCGCCCAGCAGGTCTTGGACGGTAAGGGTCTCATACTTAATTTGGCAGGGACTGCCTTGGTTTTCGTAGAGAATGGCAAAGGTGTCGGTGGGCTTTCCGTTCTCCTGCAGCTGGGAGACACAGGAGTAGGCGAAGTAGTTGTTTTCGTCGTAGCGGGTGACATCCTCATTGAGCCAGGTAACGCTGCCGTTCTCGCCTACGGAACCGATACGGACGATGCCTTCTGTGCGCTGAATGCGGGCATAGGAGCCCAGGATCAGGTTGTCGTACTCCTGGTCATCCGGGCCGATCAAGGTACCGTCCAGATTGATGAAGGACACCATGCAGCCGCCGCCGCTCTTCTGGCTGAACAGCGCCTGGTCAGGCTGGCACTGGCTCCAGGTTACGCCGCCGTCTGAGGAGTCGGCGTAGCTGACATAGTTGATGGTGTTGCGGGAGTACATCCGCAGATCTCCGTTGGGCAGAGTCACCACCTGGGACTCACTGGTCTTGCCCACTCCGTTTAGATTGCCATTATGCTGACCTCTCTGCCAAGTGATACCTCCGTCATCGGAATAGATGACGCTGGCCAGCTCGTTGCCGGTGCGGTTGTCATAGAGGGGGAAGATGATGCGCTCTGTATCGTTGTAGGTCATGGTAATACCGCGGCCGGGGCAGACGCCGGTGAATTTCTCATTGTCGGCGGCCTTGATGTCCAGGAACTGGGGAGCGCTCCATACCAAGCCGTCCTCAGTGACCTGTGCGGTGCGGTGCATGATGTAGAACACCGGGTAGACCTTCCACTCGCTCTTTTGGAAGAAAAGGTTCTTCTGGACCCGGTTGCTGGTGTTGCCCAGCTGCTCCACATAGAGTTTGGTGAAGGTGTCTTCCTGAGCTGCTATTTCGTAGACGTTGAGATAGGCATCCACCCAGGTGTTGGTGGCGGTGCCGTCTTGGCTGCAAATGGGGTAGAGAATGACATCTTTGCCGTTGTCGTTGGCGGGCTCCGCCAAACCGTTGGTGTTGTTCAGATCCACATAGTAGGTATAGGAAGAGACGGTTTTGGGGGCATAGGTGCCGGCGGTGGCCTTGGCCACCAGCAGGCGGCCCTGGTCGTCAAATCCGGTGCTCTCCTGGCCCATCTGGTTGCCGCTCATCAAACCCACATAGGAGGGACAGGCATCTACCACCATGTGGATGGTTCCATTGCTGTCCTGGACGATGGCGGGGTCGATGAAGGAGGAACTGGCAGTGTTGGTGGTGGACTCAGCCATGTCGGCCAGATAGTTCACCACTTCCCATTCCCACGTCTCTCCGTTGTCCTTGGAGACGCTGACGATGGTGTCCAGGTTTTGGGGAGAGTCAGCGTCGGTGGCCCAGCGGATGTCGGCTGCTGCAACGATCCAGCCGTTGTCCAGGGTGTACAGAGCGGGGATGCGGAAGTGTTGGCTTCCGGTGGCCTCACTGCTGAAGGGCACATCCACGGCCTCGGTTCCCTTTGGATTCTCCCCCACTACGGTGGGAGCAACTTCGGTCTTCAGATAAAGTTGGAATTGCGTCAGGGCCGTATCCTGGCTGGTGCTGCAATAGTACTTATCTCCGGCGGTGCTGCCGTGGGTCAGGTAGTTGCTGCCACTGGACAGAGAGTAGGACCCGGTGTCCTCATGGAAGGTGATGTCCACCCGCACCGGATGGTCCGAGGTATTCACATGTCCGTTGACGGCGGTGGTCTGGCTCAGGTCCAGATAGCGGTTGCTGTCCAGGCTTTTGATGTTGTAGCCGTCATCACCTTCCCGCTTCTCAATGGTCCACAGCTGGCGGGTGGATGCAAAGTTGGAGGCCAGGCTGAGGGCGTCGTTGGCCACGGTCCCGGTGACCTGATCGGTCTTCCCGGTCCCGGTGTGATAGAGAATGCTGCGGGTGGTGTTGTAGAAAATGGCGTAGGTGCCGCCGGCATCGATGCCGTCCTGATCCCGGGTATACGAGATCCCGGTACTGCCCAGATTACCGGCCTCAATGGTGGCGCGGGGAGGGTCGTTGCTTGGTGTCGCGTTTGTGGTGGCCACAGCAGTGGGCACAACGAAGCAGCAGCTCAGCAATAGGCTGGCAGATATGGTTGCCGCCGCAATGCGCCTTGGCATTTTGTTCATAATTTATCCTCCTTGCTCAGGTGATCTCTCTGTATCATACAATTTCATCGTACCAAAAGCGGGAATAAATGTCAAGAAATATCCTGAAAAACAGGAAATAAATGGACAAGCAAAAAGGACCTCAACGGCAAATGGAGCCGCTGAGGTCCTTTCATGACATTGCTCTTGCAGAAAAGAGGTGAGAGATTGAATTTACAACATAAAATCCTCTTTTTTTAGATGAGAGAAGTTGACCACCACTGGCTTTTGAGGCACACGTTTGAGGGGGTCGTACCGAAAAGCCCGACAGGCCCCACCGGGGTCCACCACACCCTTGCGGGCGCATAAAATCTGCTCTTCATCCAAGGCCACGCCTCGCTTGCAATAGACACAACGAGGTTCGATGTTTTTTTGAAACAGCATAACAAGTCTCCTGTCCTTCCGAGATCCCCTCTAGTATACAACATGGCGCGGCTATTTTCCACCTGTTTTTCTCGTCAAGTACCGACACAGAAGGACAAGCAGCAGCCAGCAGAGCAGTGAGATGGACAGGGAGACGGGGAGAATGCAGCGAAAGTCCAGCTGGGTCAATATCTGCGTCTGGGAGTTCAGATAAAAGGAGACGGGGTAGGTCAGGGAGAGCCGGGTGGCGAGAAAATAGGTGAGAAATGCTGAAATAGTACCGTGCATCAGTTTCCCCAGAAGGTAAGTGCGGGGAGAGATGTCACTGTCTATGAGAAAACACAGCACTTGACAGTGCACGGAAAGTCCGGCCCATCCCAGCATAAAGGCAGCCATGGAGATGGAACCGGCAGAGCTGCTCATGCCGCCCAGGGAGGACACGCCGGAGGTGAGCTCCAGCAGGCCCGCCACCAGCTGTGGGGCAAGCTGAGGGGAGACCCCCATCAGGGAGAGCAGCCGAGCCAGAGCAGAGAACACCCCGCAGGAGGTCATGAGCTGGAGCATAGCGGAGAAAAAGATGACAAAGGCGCAGATATTCAAGGTGCTGGAAAAGGAGCGGACCACCGCGCCGGTGAAGGCAGCGGGTACGGTGGTGGCTGCGATGGGCTTGGTGTGGACCACCTGAGCGCCGGGGGCGGTGTCGTGGCCGTAGAAACGGAAGAGGAGTCCGGTCATCAGAGAGGCCAGGCAGTGGGAGGCGTAGAGGAGCAGGCCAATTTGCCCGCTTCCAAAGATGCCAGCCCCCACCACTCCCAGGATGAAGGCGGGGCCGGAGTTGTTGCAGAAGGCCAGCAGCCGCTCCGTCTCCACCTTGGAGCACAGACCCTGGCGATAGAGCTCCAGGGCGGTCTTGGCGCCCAGAGGGTAGCCGCCCACAAAGCCCAACACCACCGCAATCGCACAGCTCCCGCTGACACGAAAGAGGGGGCGCATGACCCGCTCCAACAGGTGGCCCAGGTAGGCGGCCAGCCCCAGGTCCACAGCCAGTGAGGAGAGGACGAAAAAGGGAAACAGGGATGGGACAATGACGTTGCAGCACAGGGCCAGCCCATTTTTGGCTCCGGTCATGGCCTGGGAAGGGACAAGAACCAGAGCGACAATGACAGAGAGCAGAGCAATGGACAGCAGCGAATCCCGAAAAAAACGCTTCTTCAAAATGCGAAACATGGCCGTTTCCCCCTCACTGGGAAAGCCTATGTGACTGGGGGCGGGGATTTGTCTGTCCCACACAAAAATATGGCGCATTAGTGCGTTAAAAATTTTTTCTTCCAAAGGGGTTGACAACCAGGGAGCAGGTGCGTATAATAGCCACAACAACTTCATTAGGAGAAACCATTGACGGAGAGTAGTACCCGGTGTGGCGAACCTTCAGAGAGTCCCGGTTGGTGAGAGCGGGGCGGGGAGCAGCTTGGGGAATGGACTTCGGAGGGCGGACCGAACGGGCAACCTAGTAGGGACCGACGGGTACCCCACCCGTTATCTGAAGGGGCGCATATGATGGTATGCGTAAGCGAGTGGGCGTCGTGAGGCGTCAATTTGGGTGGTATCGCAGAAGCTGAGCTTTTGTCCCATGTGGGGCAGAGGCTTTTTTCATTTTCCGGCCCTGGCAAAGCGGGAAAACATCTGCCGCCCAAATTCAAAAAATGGAGGAAAACACCATGAAAAACAATCAGATCATCCGTCGGTTTGCCACCTGTGCCGTAGCCGGCACCATGCTTTTCACCCTGTGCGCCTGCGGGGCGAGCAGCGACAAGAAGGACGACACCTACAAGGTGACCGTGGTCCAGCAGCTGGATCACGCCTCTATGGACGAGATTGCCAACGCCATTACTGCTCAGCTGGATGCCATTGCCCAGGAAAAGAATGTGACCATTGAATATGAGGTTTACTCTGGGCAAAACGATCAGACCGTGTTGAAGCAGCTGGGAGACCAGGCCATTGTGGACGGGGTGGACGCCATCATTCCCATCGGCACCACAGCGGCCAAGGTGATGACCCTGTGTGCGCAGGATAGCCAGACACCGGTGATCTATGCCGCAGTGTCCGACCCGGAGAAAGAGGATCTGACGGGCATTGAGTACGTCACCGGCACCAGCGACGCCCTGGAGACCAGCGCCATTCTGGATATGATGGTCAAGCAGAACCCCGACACCAAGAAGGTGGGGCTGCTGTACTCCCTGTCCGAGTCCAACTCTGCCACCCCCATCCAGGAGGCCAAGGAGTACCTGGAGAGCAAGAACATTGCCTATGTGGAGCAGACCGCCAACACCAATGACGAGGTGATCGCTGCCGCCTCTGCCCTGGTTGCAGACGGGGTAGACGCCATCTTCACTCCCACAGACAACGTGATTATGAGTGCGGAGCTGGCCATCTATGAGCAGCTGGCCCAGGCAGGCATTCCCCACTACACCGGGGCGGACTCCTTTGTGAGAAACGGAGCCTTTGCTACCTGCGGCGTGAACTACACCGATCTGGGTGCCCGCACGGCTGACCTGGCCTACCAGGCCATCACCGAGGGTGTGGACGGCATGGAGGACGTGTACTACATGGACGGCGGGCTCATCACCGTCAACACCGAGACGGCCAAGGCCCTGGGGATCGATCCTCAGATCTTTGCAGACATGGGTGAGGTGGTGGAAGTGACCACCACCAAGGAATAAGTAAAGTAAGAAAAACGGTGCCCCGTCTGCTTCGGCAGACGGGGCAGGGGAGTGTGGAGAGATATGCTGTATATTGTGCAGACAGCCCTGGAGCTGGGATTTTTGTATGCGCTGGTGGCCATGGCCCTGTTTTTGAGCTACCGGATTCTGGACATTGCCGATCTGACCACGGACGGAGCCTTCGTGCTGGGGGCCGCGGTATCAGTGACGGTAACTGCGGCGGGCCATCCTTTTCTGGCCATCCCGGCAGCCATGGCGGCTGGGGCCTGCGCCGGCTTTGTCACCGCCTTCTTGCAGACCCGCCTGGGGGTGCCCTCCATCTTGGCGGGCATCGTCACCAACACAGGGCTGTATACCGTCAACCTGATGGTGATGGGATGGAGCTCCAATGTGAGCCTGCTGAAGGACGACACCATTTTCTCCCTGTTCCGCACCACCGGCATCGGGGGCGCCTGGTATGAGACGGTGCTGGCCGGGGGTGTGACCATCCTTATGTCTGTGCTGCTGGTGCTCTTTCTGGGCACTCGTCTGGGCCTGTCCATCCGGGCCACCGGGGACAACCGGGACATGGTACGGGCCTCCTCGGTAAACCCCACCTTTACCATCACTGTGGGCCTGTGTATTGCCAACGCCCTCACCGCACTGTCTGGGGGCATGGTGGGACAATATCAGCGCACCGCAGACATCAACGGCGGCACGGGCATCGTGGTCATCGGCCTGGCCTGCCTCATCATCGGCGAGACGGTGCTGGGACGCCGCACTGTGCTCAAGGGCGCCATTGCTGTGATCGTGGGGTCCATCCTCTACCGCCTGATCTACGCCATCGTGCTCTACACCAAGGTGGTGCCGGTGGAGGGACTGAAGCTGGTGACCGCTGTCATTGTGGGCCTGGCCATCGCCGCCCCCACCCTGCGCAGCTGGGCCGCATTCCAAAAGAAAAAAGCCACGGCGCGGAAGGGAGCGTGAGCGGATATGCTGGAAATCAAGGAAGTGTCCAAGACCTTTTACCCGGGCACCATCAATGAAAAGACCGCCCTCTCCCATCTGTCCCTGACGGTAAAGGACGGAGATTTTGTCACCATCATCGGTTCCAATGGAGCGGGAAAATCCACCCTGTTCAACGCCATTTCCGGGGTGTTTTATGTGGATGAGGGCACCATCAACCTGGGGGGACGGGACATCACCTATCTGCCGGAGCACAAGCGCAGCCGCACCATTGGGCGCCTGTTTCAGGACCCGCTGAAGGGCACCGCCCCCAACATGACCATTGAGGAGAATTTGGCCCTGGCCTATCTGCGCTCGGCCCGAGGGAATGCCCCCTTCAGCCGCATCAGCAAGAAAGACCGGGCCATGTTCCGGGAACACCTGAGTCTGCTGGGTATGGGGCTGGAGGACCGGATGGGCCACCCGGTGGGGCTGTTGTCCGGGGGACAGCGCCAGGCCCTGACCCTGCTGATGGCGACTTTGGTGCCACCCCAGCTGCTGCTGCTGGATGAGCACACCGCGGCCCTGGATCCTGCCACGGCGGAGCAGGTGTTGAAGCTGACCCGGGACATTGTGGCCCGGGACCATATCACCTGCCTGATGGTCACCCACAATATGACCCAGGCCCTGGAGCTGGGCAACCGGACGCTGATGATGGCGGACGGAAGGATCGTACTGGATGTGGAGGGAGATCAGCGGCGGGGAATGACCGTCCAGGATCTCCTGGAACAATTCCGGGCGGGTACCGGGCAACAGCTGGACAATGACCGGATGCTGCTGAGTTGAACAAAAAAGTCGTTCTCCCAGAGGATGGGAGAACGACTTTTTGTATGTGTGGACTTATTCCAGCTCAAAGGCGCCGGTGTAGAGCTGATAGTACTTGCCCTTCTGGGCAATGAGGTCGTCGTGGCTGCCCCGCTCAATGATGCGGCCCTGCTCCAGCACCATGATGGCGTTGGAGTTTTTCACGGTGGAGAGCCGGTGGGCGATGACAAAGACGGTGCGGCCATACATCAGGGCGTCCATGCCCTTTTGCACAATAGCCTCGGTGCGGGTGTCAATGGAGGAGGTGGCCTCATCCAGAATCATCACAGGGGGGTCGGCCACAGCGGCCCGGGCAATGGCCAACAGCTGGCGCTGGCCCTGGGAGAGGTTGGCGCCGTTGCTGGTGAGCATGGTGTTGTAGCCGTGGGGCAGGCGGGTGATAAAGTCGTGGGCGCCCGCCAGTTTGGCGGCGGCCACACACTCCTCGTCACTGGCCTCCAGCTGGCCGTACCGGATGTTTTCCATGACGGTGCCGGTAAACAGGTTGGTGTCCTGGAGGACGATGCCCAGGGAGCGGCGCAGGTCCGCCTTGCGAATGGTCATGATGTCAATGCCATCGTAGAGAATGCGGCCGCTGTGGATGTCGTAGAACCGGTTGATGAGGTTGGTGATGGTGGTCTTGCCGGCGCCGGTGGCGCCCACAAAGGCCACCTTTTGGCCGGGCTTGGCAAAGAGGGAGATGTCGTGGAGCACCGTTTTCTTGGGCACGTAGCCAAAGTCCACGTGCTCGAAGCGCACATCGCCGGTGAGGCGGGTATAGTGGAAGCCGCCGTCGGCCTGGGGCACTTTCCAGGCCCAGACGTTGCTGCGGTAGGGCACCTCTTTCAGGGTGCTGTCCTTCTGCTCCTGGACGTTCACCAGGGTCACATTGCCCTGGTCCACCTCCGGCTCCTCGTCCATCAGCTCAAAGATGCGCTGTGCACCGGCCATACCCATGACCACCAGGTTGATCTGCTGGGACACCTGGCCGATGGTACCGGTGAACTGACGGGTCATGTTGAGGAAGGGAACGGTGATGCTGATGCTGAAGGCCATGCCGGAAAAGCTCAGGTTGGGGGCGTGGGTAATGAGAAGGATGCCGCCCACAATGGCCACCAGGGCATAGATGAAGTTGCCGGTGTTCATGAGGATGGGCATGAGGGTGTTGGCGTAGGTGTTGGCCTGCTTGGAGTCGGACATGAGGGCGTCGTTGAGCCGGTCGAAGTCGGCGCAGGTCTCGGACTCGTGACAGAACACCTTGACCACCTTCTGGCCGTCCATGAGCTCCTCCACGAAGCCCTCCACCTTACCCAGGGACTTCTGCTGCCGCTGGAAGAAGGTTGCGGACTTGCCGCCGATGGAGCGGGTGAACTTCACCATTACCAGGGAGCCCAGGAGAATCACCAGGCTCAGCCAGAAGCTGTAGTAGAGCATGATCACCAGCACGGCCAGAATGGTGACGAACATGGACAGCAGCTGAGGGAAGCTCTGGGCTACCATCTGGCGCAGGGTGTCGATGTCGTTGGTGTAGTGGCTCATGATATCGCCGTGGTCGTTGGTGTCAAAGTAGCGCAGGGGCAGGTTCTGCATGCCGTCGAACATCTTCACCCGCAGCTTTTTCAGCAGCCCCTGGGTGATGATGGCCATCAGCTGGGTCCACACAATGGTGGAGATGAGAGCCAGGCCGTACATGGTGGCCAGAATGGCCACCAGCCGCAGAATCTGGGGGACAGCAGCGGCCCAATCGCCGACCTGCCAGTACTTCTCGATGACAGCGATGATCTTCTGCATGAACACGGTGGGAAGGCTGCCCACGATGGCGCTGAACAGGATACACACCAGAGCCACGGGCATCAGCACCGGGAAAAACTCAAAGAGGGTGCGCAGCAGGCGAACAAAGGTGCCTTTGCGATTGACGGGGACATTAGGCTTCATCTTCCTGACCTCCTTTGTTCTGAGACTCGTAGACTTCCTGATAGATAGGACTGCTCTTCAGCAGCTCCTCGTGGGTGCCCATGGCTACGATGCGGCCGCCGTCCATGATGAGGATGCGGTCGGCTTCCTGCACCGAGGCCACCCGCTGGGCCACAATGATTTTGGTGGTGTCGGGGATGAACTCCCGGAAGGCCTTGCGGATGAGGGCGTCGGTCTTGGTGTCCACAGCGGAGGTGGAGTCGTCCAGAATGAGGATCTTGGGCTTTTTCAGCAGCGCACGGGCAATACACAGACGCTGCTTCTGGCCGCCGGAGACGTTGACGCCGCCTCGCTCCAGGTAGGTGTCGTACTTGTCGGGGAAGAGCTGGATGAACTCGTCGGCCTGGGCCAGACGGCAGGCCTCCATGATCTCCTCGTCGGTGGCGTCGGGGTTGCCCCAGCGCAGGTTCTCCTTGATGGTGCCGGAGAAGAGCACGTTCTTTTGCAGCACCACAGACACGGCGTTGCGCAGGCTGTCCAGGTCGTAGTCCCGTACATCCACGCCGCCCACCCGTACGGTGCCCTGGGTGGCATCGTACAGACGGGGAATGAGCTGGATGAGAGAGGACTTGGAGGAGCCGGTGCCGCCCAGAATGCCAACGGTCTCGCCGGACCGAATGTGGAGGTCAATCTGGGACAGGGCGTCCCGCTCGGCGTCGGCGGAGTACTTGAAGTCCACCCCGTCAAAGTCGATGGAGCCGTCTTTAACGTCCATCACAGCGTTGTCAGGGCTGGTGATGGTGCTGCGCTCCTGGAGCACCTCCACGATACGGTGGGCGGACTCAGCGGAGATGGTGATCATCACGAACACCATGGACAGCATCATCAAGCTCACCAGAATCTGAAAGCTGTACACAAACAGGGAGGACAGCTTACCCACGGTGAGGGCCACGCCCTGGGTGCTGATGATGAAGTAGGCGCCCAGCCCCAGGATGAGGCAGGTGGCGGAGTAGAGACAGAACTGCATCAGGGGGGAGTTAAAGGCCATGATGCGCTCGGCCCGAGTGAAGTCCCGGCACACATCTTCGGCAGCGGTGGAGAACTTCTCCTTCTCAAAGTCCTCCCGGACGTAGCTCTTCACCACTCGCATGGCCTGCACGTTCTCCTGGATGGAGTTGTTCAGGGTGTCGTACTTGCGGAACACCTTGACAAACAGGGGATGTACCTTGCAGATGATAACCGCCAGACCGATGGCCAGTACCGGGATGGTAAACAGGAAGATGAAGGCCATGGAGCCGCCCATGATGTAGGCCATGATAAAGGAAAAGACCAGCATCAGGGGGAAGCGAATAGCTCCCCGGATGATCATCATAAAGGCCATCTGCACATTGGTCACGTCGGTGGTCATACGGGTGACCAGAGAAGAGGTGGAAAAGCGGTCAATGTTGGCAAAGGAGAAGTTCTGAATGTTGTAGAACATATCCCGTCGCAGATTCCGGGCATAGCCGGCGGATGCGGATGCGGCGGTGGTGCCTGCAATCCGTCCAAAGAACAGGGAAAAGCCAGCCAACACCATGAGAATCACACCGTAGCGGACGATGGTGGACAGCTCACAGCCTTTTTGGATTTCCAAAACCAGATTGGCGGTGAGGAAGGGGATGATACATTCGATGATGACTTCCAGAGTGACAAACAAGGGGGTCAATAGGGCGTCCCGTTTGTACTCCCGGATGGATTTTGCCAGAAGTCTGATCATACTCCGATTCTCCTTTGCGAATAAATTGGATGATAAAAAAACACGCTATCCAGTATACACATATTATATAAAATATGATAGCGTCAACTCTTACAAAAAACTGGGGATTTATCTGGAACTCATG
>DVKO01000036.1 GCA_018715985.1 Candidatus Enterenecus avicola | reverse complement strand
ATCCAGGCGCATTTCCTCGGGAATTGCCTGAACACCCTTACTCCTATCTCCGGGTGGTGAGAGTCATCAATTCTCATGAGGAGATATGTTTTTGTAGGCAGAACCATTAATTTTGCAAGTGCCCAGATTCCGAAGAATGCTCCTCAAATCCTGGGCCGTTGTAAACAAAAAGAAGGGCACTCCCGAAAGGGGGGGCCCTTCAAGTGGTCAAAGCAGAAATCTGTCTGTGGTATTTCTGTGGTCAAACGAAAAATCACCGCCGAATTGGCGGTGATTTTCCTGAAATTGGTGGACTCGAAGGGGATCGAACCCTCGACCTCTGCGATGCGAACGCAGCGCTCTCCCAGCTGAGCTACGAGCCCGAATTGGCGATTTTTCCATCAAAAAAGTGATGAAAAACGGAATTTGGAGATATTCGGTTTTGAGGGGATATCCGGGAAACCGGACTGGTGATTGGAGGGGAATCGTAGCCGTAGGATGTGCATCCATATGGATGCGAATGTGATGCGCTCCCAGCTGCGCTACAGGCCCGTACTGTGTTATTATAGCAGAAAAAATGAGTTTGTAAAGAGGGAAAAGCAGAAAATCAAAAAAGTTGTGTGTGGGAAAACTTCAAAAATAAGTTGAAAAGACAGGGACAATGTGATAAAATAATCAACGGCTTTTAACACACTTGTGTGTGGAGTAAGGCCGCGCTAGTCGGGGAGTTAGCGGTGCCCTGTATCTGCAACCCGCTATAGCAGGGATGAATCCCGGCCCCCGGAGACAAAATGTACTGACTGCCCCACATAAGCGGTGATGATGGATTGGTCCTGCGCAACGTGGTCCCGTGAACCGTGTCAGGCGGGGAACCGAGCAGCACTAAGCGGATTGCCGCGTGTGCCGCGGGGGCGCCGGTCTTGAGCTGGCTGTGTGGGTAACGGGTATATTTTGTGCTTCAAAGGCCGGTGCGCGGTCTTATTCCATACACAAGTTGTTTTATTTTGATCCGGGAGGTGTGGAGTATGTATCAGGCGTTATACCGCAAGTGGAGGCCCCGTTCCTTTGATGACGTGGTGGGCCAGAAACATATCACCGAGACGCTCAAGCGCCAGGTACAGGCGGGACGGCTTACCCACGCCTACCTGTTTACCGGCACCAGAGGTACGGGAAAGACCACCTGCGCCAAGATCCTGGCCAGGGCGGTGAACTGTAAGAATCCTCAGGAGGGAAATCCTTGTAACCACTGTGCTGCCTGTACCGGCATCGAAAACGGCTCCATTCTGGATGTGGTGGAGCTGGATGCGGCCTCCAACAACCGGGTGGACGATGTACGCGCCATGTTGGAAGAGGCGGCTTACACCCCGGCCACGGTAGCCAAGCGTGTGTACATCATCGATGAGGTGCATATGCTCTCTCCCCAGGCGTTTAATGCACTGTTGCAGATCTTGGAGGAGCCGCCAGAGCACTTGATGTTCATCTTGGCCACCACGGAGCTTCACAAGGTACCGGCTACTATCAAAAGCCGCTGCCAGCAGTTTGCCTTTAAGCGCATCCAGGCTGAGGAAATTGCAGGCCGTCTGCGCTATGTATCAGAACAGGAGGGCATCCAGCTGACCCAGGAGGGGGCGGCCCTCATTGCTCGCCTGGCAGACGGCGGAATGCGTGACGCCCTGTCTTTGCTGGATCAATGCGTGGGGGCAGGAGGACCCGTGGACCAGGACCGGGTGTTCCAGGTGCTGGGGTTGGCGGGCAACCTTCAGACCGTGGGGTTGCTGGAGGAAATCGCAGCGGGGAATTTGCCGGGCGCGCTGGAACGGCTGAGCAAGCTGTACACGGGGGGCAAGGAAATGTCTGCCTTGGCCGGAGAGCTGTCGGCACTGCTGCGGGACCTCCTTGTGAGTAAGAGCGCACCCAAAGGAGGTGCGGGCCTTCTCACTGGGGGCTATGACTCCGCCACCTTGGAACGGCTGGGCGGCCTCTTTGATATACCGCGGCTGGTCCAGATGCTGGCTCTGGTACAGAAGACGGCGGGGGAGTTGGTTCACTCGGCCAACCGGCGCACCGATATGGAGTTGTGCCTGGTGATGTTGTGTGATCCAACCCTGGATGGCAGTGTCAATGCCTTGACGGCAAGAGTGTCAAAACTGGAACAACAAATTTCCTCTGGCGTTACAGCACAACGTGCAGCAAGGAATAATACTTTACAGAAAAATGTGCCTGCCGCGGCGGAAGGTGAAAGCCCACATCCGGCCAGGAAGGAGCCGGAGCCCACATCGTGGGATATGCCTCCCTGGGAACCAACTAAGAAATGCGAACCTCAAAATCACGCAAGTGAAAAGCCTTTACAGGGAAATCAGGCGTGCGAGTCGGGCCTCAAACCCGATGTGACGATTGAGACGCCTCCCGCAGCCGCTTCGGTCCAGACACCCAGACAGCTGGGATGGCCTGGTTGGAATGTAATTTGCGGACAGCTGAAGGGCGTGTTGTCCACAGGGGACTATATGTTCTTTTCGATGCCTGGAATGCTGACCGGCCGCTATGACGGCACAGCGGTGACTCTGTGGGCCACCAATCAGTTTGTGTCTGACTTGGTATCCAAGCCGGACATTTCCGGTGCGGTGTCCCAGGTGGTGGCCGGGCACCTGGGACACAGGGTGCCGGTACACATTCAGGTGGGGACGCCTCCGGCGGAGACGGCGGCGGCTCCCGCAGAGAATGGAACCAAATCGGAGCCGGATGCTTTGGAGGCTTTTCTGGCAGCGGGACACAGCAACGTAACGGAAGAATAGAAAGTTTCGACGGAACATAGGAGAACATAGGAGGTAGTATCATGGCAAAAGGATTTAATACCCGAGGTATGGGTGGTATGGGCGGAATGGGCGGAAACATGAACAACATGATCCGCCAGGCCCAGAAGATGCAGCAGGACATGATGAAGGCCCAGGAGGAACTGGAGAGCAAGACCTACGAGGCCAGTGCCGGCGGCGTGGTGACGGCGGTGGTGTCTGGCAAGAAAGAGCTGAACTCTGTGACCATTGATCCTGAGGCTGTGGACCCTGACGACGTGGAGATGCTGCAGGACCTCATTGTGGCTGCGGTGAATGAGGCGCTGCGCAAGGCCTCTGAGGATGCCGCCAGCCAGATGTCTCGCCTGACCGGTGGTCTTGGTCTGCCGTTCTAATACAAACACAAGGGGCTGCTTTCGCACGAGAGAGCAGCCCTGAACACATGATAAAGGAGGAACAAATCATGGTGAAGTTCTCTCAAATGGAGTATCAGAGACCCGACTTGGAGCAGTTGAAGAGTGAGATGGCGGAGCTGGTGGAGCGCCTGAAGTCCGCGGAGAATTATGCTGCGGCCCGGGAGGTTTTCCTGGAGGCGGACCGAGTGGGGCGCCACACCGAGACCATGGGTACGCTGGCCAACATCCGCCATTCCATCGACACCCGGGACGAATACTATGACGGAGAAGTGAAATTCTGGAATGTGGCGGGCCCTGAGCTGCAGGAGTATCAACAGGCTTGGAATGAGGCCATGCTCCACTCCCCCTTCCGGGCAGACTTCGCCCGTGAGTTTGGGGATCTGATGTTCATCAATGCGGAGATTGCCCTCAAGACCTTTTCTCCCGCCATCATCGAGCTGATGCAGCAGGAGAACGACCTGACCCAGGAGTACGAGAAGCTGCTGGCTTCCGCCCAAATTCCCTTTGAGGGTGGGGTGTACACCCTCTCTCAGATGACCCCATTCAAGAGCGATGCCGACGACACCCGCCGTCTCAACGCCTGGAAGGCGGAAGGACAGTGGTACAAGGACCATCAGGAGGCTCTGGACCGTTTGTACGACCAGCTGGTGCACCTGCGGGACGAGATGGGGAAGAAGCTGGGCTATGAAGGGTATACCACCCTGGGTTATTACCGCATGGGCCGCAACTGCTATACCAAGGAGGACGTGGAGAAGTTCCGCCAGGCTGTGGTGAAGTACCTGGTGCCTGTGGCGGACAGCATCTACAAAGAGCAGGCCAAGCGGCTGGGCAAAGAGTACCCCATGAGCTTTGCCGACAATGCACTGGAGTTCCGCTCCGGCAACCCCAGACCCTGCGGCAACGCCCAGGAGATTTTGGAGCATGGCCGGAAGTTCTACGATGAGCTGTCCCCGGAGACCAGCGAGTTTTTCCGTACCATGCTGGACGGGGAACTGCTGGATGTGCTCTCCACTGAGGGAAAGGCGGGGGGCGGCTACTGCACCAGCATCCTGGATTATAAGGTTCCCTTTATCTTTGCCAACTTCAACGGCACCCAGGGAGATGTGGAGGTGGTCACCCACGAGGCAGGCCACGCCTTCGACGCCTGGCTCAACCGGGACCGTGTCCCTGCTGAGTATATCTGGCCCAGCATGGAGGCCTGTGAGGTGCACTCCATGTCCATGGAGTTCTTCGCCTGGCCCTGGGCGGAGGGATTTTTCGGCAAAGACACCCGCAAGTTCTATTACAGCCATCTGTCCAGTGCGCTCACCTTCATCCCCTACGGCACCATGGTGGACCACTTCCAGCATGAGGTGTACGCCCACCCCGAGATGACCCCGGCCCAGCGCCACCAGGTGTGGAAGAAGCTGCTGGGTGTGTATATGCCCTGGATGAAGCTGGATGGGGAGATCCCCTTTTACAGTGAGGGCGAGGGCTGGCAGCGTCAGCACCACATTTATTCCAGCCCCTTCTACTATATTGATTACTGCCTGGCACAGACGGTGTCCTTGCAGTTCTGGGCCAGAATCCAGAAGGATTTGAAGGACGCTTGGTCCCACTATATGGCCTATACCCGGCAGGGAGGCAGCCAGGTGTTCACCACCTTGCTGGAACGGGCCGGACTGGACAGTCCCTTTGATGAGAACTGCCTGAAATCGGTGTGCGCTGCCGCCAAGCAGTGGCTGGAGCAGTTCGACATGACCGGGATCTCCTAAAGCGCCATGGCTGAAAAGAAGCGAAAGCGCTGGAATCGGGCGGCAAAGGCCTCCCAGTTTACCCGAGGAGCAGGGGGGGAGCTGGTGTACACCGGTCGGTACTACACCTTTTGCAGTCAGGAAAAAGAGGAGTACCGCCGGAGTATGCGCACACAGTACACCCTGGCGGCCATCTCCGCGCTGGCTGTGGTGGCGGGAGGTGTGATCCCGGTGTCCTCTCTGCTCAACACCTGGTACGTCATCCTGCCCTATTTGTTTACCTTGCTGGGCGAGGTGTCTGTGGTGTGGGCGCTGTGCCGGATGTGGCATTGGGGGAATCCCCTGCGGGAATATGTGTATGATGCCACCGTAAAGCAGCTTCCACTGCGGACAATGCTGACCATGATTTTGTCAATGTGCACACTCTGTGGACAGATT
>DVKO01000035.1 GCA_018715985.1 Candidatus Enterenecus avicola | reverse complement strand
GGTCTCCGTGGGCGATCAGGTGGACGTGTATGTCATCTCCTTCGACCCCGAGAAGAAGAAGATCTCTCTGGGCATGAAGGACCGCAGCCAGGAGCCCTGGACTGTGTTCACCAGCAAGTACTCCGTGGGCGATGTGGCCAACGTGCGCATCGTCAAGCTGATGACCTTCGGCGCCTTTGCTGAGATCGTTCCCGGCGTGGACGGCCTGATCCACATCTCCCAGATCGCCGATCACCGGGTGGAGAAGCCCGGCGACGAGCTGGCCGAGGGCCAGATGGTGGACGCCAAGATCATCGCCATCGACGAGGAGAACAAGAAGGTGTCCCTGTCCATCCGCGCTCTGCTGGAGGAGGGCAACGCTGAGGAGACCGAGGAGTCCGAGGAAGCCTAAGTTTCTGAAACCAACCTTCAAAACTCCCCCGGCTGGATGTGCCGGGGGAGTTTTTCTGTCAAAGGAAGTGATCCAATGAAGCCGGATGTGGTGCTGACCCGCTGCGCGGACTACTCAGAGGCAGAGGTGGAGGGGGCGCTGACACGGGTACTGGAGCCGTTGGGCGGCCTTTCTTGGGTGCAGCCGGGGATGAAGATTGTCATCAAGGCCAATCTGGTCACCTTTCTCAAGCCGGAACGGGCGGCCACCACCCACCCGTCCCTGCTGTGCGCCCTGGTGAAGCGGCTGGCAGAGCGGGGCGCGGACGTGGTGGTGGGGGACAGCCCCGGGGGGCTGTACAACGCCGCCTATGTGGGCCGGGTATACCAGGCCACCGGGATGGAGCAGGTGGAGCAGGCGGGCGGGCGGCTGAACCGGGACTTCGGCCACACCCAGGCGGAATACCCGGAAGGGGTGGTCTGCCGCCAGTTCACCTACACCTCCTACCTGGCCCAGGCGGATGCCATCATCAATTTCTGCAAGCTGAAAACCCACGGCATGATGGCCATGACCTGCGGGGCCAAGAATATGTTCGGCGCCATCCCAGGGGCCATGAAGCCGGAGTACCACTTCCGGTTCCCGGACCCCAGGGACTTTGCCCGGATGATCGTGGACCTGGATGAGTATTTCAAGCCACGTCTCACCATTGTGGACGGGGTGACGTGCATGGAGGGCAATGGACCTACCGGAGGGACCCCACGCCATGTGGGCCTTCTGGCGGCCTCTGAGAGCCCGCACAAGGTGGATCTGGTGTGCGCCCGGGTGCTGGGCCTGCGCCGGGAGGAGGTGCCCACCCTGGAGGCAGCCCTGGAGCGGGGGCTTATTCCCCCCACCCTGGGGGAGCTGACGGTGCAGGGGAACGTGGAGGACTTCGCAGTGCCGGATTTCCAGCGCATTGAGACGGGCAACGGCCATCTCTTTGAGGGAGACGGGAAACATCTGCGGGGCCGCCTGTTTGGTGCGGTGATGGCCGCCATGTTCCGCCAGAGGCCCAAGGTGGTGAAGAGGCACTGTGTGGGCTGCGGCGTGTGCGCCAACATCTGCCCGGCCAAGACCATCCGCATTGAGAAGGGAAAGGCGGTCATTGACCGCAAAAACTGTATTCGTTGTTTTTGCTGCCAGGAGTTTTGTCCTAAAAGCGCCATGGTGGTCCACCGGACCTGGGTGGCAAGATTGCTGGAGAAATAACGGGATGCGCCCCGGAAAGCCTTGGCTTTCCGGGGCGCATCCCGTTTATGACGCGGGCTGAGAGAGGGTGAACAGGGAGTAGAAGTATTCCTTCCGGGCCATGAGGTCGGAGAAGGTACCTTGCTCCTGAATGCGCCCATCCCGCAGCACCAGAATTTCGTCGTACTGGGCCATGAGGGCGGCTTCCAGCCGGTGGGTGACCACGATGCGGGTGGTGCCGGTCAGATCCAGGATGGACTGGGTGACCGCGGCAGCGGTGGCGTTGTCCAAGGCGGCGGTGGCCTCGTCCAGCAGCAGCACCGGCGTCTTGCGCAGCAGGCACCGGGCGATGGAGATGCGCTGGCCCTCGCCGCCGGACAGGTTCACCCCATTTTCTCCGCACCGGTAGTCCTCGCCCCGCTCGTCCAGCAGTTGGGACAGCCCAGACCGCTCCACGGCGTCCGCCAGCTCTTCCGGTGGGAAGGAGCGGAACATGGTCAGGTTGTTGCGGATGGTGTCGTCAAAGAGGAACACGTCCTGGCCGATGAGACTCATCAGGTCGTAGAGGCTGTGGGCGTCCACCTCCCGCAGCTCCACCCCATCCACGGCAATGGAGCCGGTGTACTGCCCGCTGGCCCCCATGAGCAGGTGGAGGAGGGTGGACTTACCCGAGCCGGAGCCACCCACGATGGCGTAGGTTTTCCCGGCCTGGAATTGAGCGGTGAAGTCCCGCAGTACCGGCTTGTCCGCCTCATAGGCGAAGGACACATGGTCCAGGGTGATGGCCTGGCTGAGGGTGGCAGGGATGGCCACGCCGCTCTCCTGCTGGTTCTGGGCGGTGAGCTGAGCCAGCTTGTCCATGAGGGCCAGGGCAGCCTTGCGGCTGGCCCAGTACTGGGGCACCGTCTGGATGGGGTTGAGGAGCAGGCCGCACAGGTTGACCATGATGAGCACGGTGCCGGGGGTGATCTCCCCCCGGATGGCCAGATAGGCCCCGAAGAGGAAGATGCCGAACTGAACCATAAAGCTCAGACAGGTGGACACAGCGGAGATGAGGAAGTATAGCCACCGCCGGCGGGCCTTGATGTGTTCCAGCCGGTCGTTGGCCTGGGCAAAGCGGGACCTCACCTGCGCCTCCGCCTTGAAGCTTTTGATGACAGAGAACCCGCTGAGCAGGTCTTTGAGCATGGAAACATAGCCCTCATTTTCCTGGCTGACCTTCTTCTCCCGGGCTGCCAGCTTCCCTCCGGTGACTAGAGTGACGGCAATGGGGAGAAGGCTGAGCAGGATGGCAGCCAAGGCCAGCTTCCAGCTGTACCACAGCATCATGCCCAGGGAGCCGAAGAAGAGAAACACTTGGAAGACCAGGAGGAAAAACTGGTTGAGGTAGTTTTCCTCGATGGAGTTGGTGTCGTTGGTGAGGGCGGAGAGGTACCGCCCGGTGTTCTCCTGGGCGAAGGCCCGGATGCTCTTTTGGGACAGCCGGGAGAACGCTAAATCCTTGTATTGGGCCAGCCCCCGGTGGATGAACCGGGTTTTGGCCCGGTACATCACCAGCTGGGAGAGAAGGAGGACGGCGGACAACCCCAGACAGAACAGGGTGGTGCGGGCCAGCTGGGCCAGATTCCCGGTGGTCATGATGTCCAGAATGTAGCCCAGCAGATAGGAGATGATGAGATTACACAGGGTGCCTCCGCAGGTGAATAGGAGGGCTATGGCAAAGCACAGCCGGTTGCCCCGGAAGATGGCTTTGGTGTATGGGGTGCGGTCGGGATGGCGTTTCATGCTTTGACCTCCTTTTTCTCTGAGGGTGGGGTGAGAATGGGCCGGTCACGGGTGTCGCAGGCGAACACATAGGCGTCCTCCGGCTGCATGATCCAACGGGTAAACACCAGGAAAGGGACAAAGGAAAAATTGTTGTGGAGGGTGTAGACCTGGGTGGGGCCGTCCTCCAGTTCCAAATCCTTTTTCTTCAGCAGTTCACAGTCCGCCATCTGGGGCAGTGCAGCCAGGACCACATCCAGAGGGAGCCCGGTTTGCTTGGCAATGGCAGAGGGATGATAGAAACTGGAGTCCCGCCCGTGAAGGTGCAGGAGAATCTCCAAAGCGCCGGGGAGGGCCAGGGCGGCAAACAGCTTCCGGCACCACTCTGGGTCGGGAAGATTGCTCCGGTATCCGTTTGGGGGCTCCGGCATCAGCAAAAAGAGGGGGAAGTCTTCCGCTAATACACCCAGAGCTAACCCTTCCTCTGAGGAGACGTAGGCACGAAGCCAACAAGTGGGGCGTTCCGTTGAAGGAGTGGGAACAATGTTGTCGATGTAACAGGTGGATTGCACCGAAATGGCTGGGATGATGCCGGAACCCATTAAATTACTGCCTAGGTAAGGTGAGGACACCGCCAGCATCTCAAACAGGGCGGAAAACCGTTTCTCGATGGGCATGGACAGCAGCCACTGTTGAAACTGGGTGGTCATATCTGCGGTGGACGGCTCTGCCCGGCCAAAGAGGGCGTCGATGGACACCCCAAGCCGGTCGGCCAGCACGGGAAGCAGCTCCACATCCGGGGCGCCGCCCTTCTCCCACTTGCTCACCGCCTGGGCGGAAACACCCACCAGCTGGCCCAGCTGCTCCTGGGTCAGCCCCCGCTCTTTGCGCAGGCGGGTGATGGTGTCACTCAAAGGTTGGTTCATAGAAATTCCTCCATTCGCTTCATGGTTGTATTATAGGGAAAACTGTGGTTGAGTTCAATGGAGGAAAACTTGAGTAAAATCAACTGTTGGTTAAGCGGCGGGGCAAAACCACTTGCATTGGAGAGAAGGGCGGGGTATGATGGTGGAGAGTGTAGAAGATGGGGAGGTGATAACATTGGATGAAAGGGAGATTTTGGCTTCGGTGGACCACACCCTGCTGCGCACCACCGCCACCTGGGCGGAGATCCGGCAGGTCTGCGACGATGGAGTGAGCTTTGGCTGCGCCTCGGTGTGCATCCCGCCCAGCTATGTCCGCCAGGCCAGCGAGTATTTGGCGGGAAAACTGCCGGTGTGTACCGTCATCGGGTTTCCCAACGGCTATTCCACCACGGCGGTGAAGGTATTTGAGACCCGGGACGCCCTGGCAAACGGGGCCTCAGAGATTGACATGGTGGTGAATTTGGGCTGGGTGAAGGACGGACGCTGGGCGGAGATTTTGGCAGAGCTGCGGGCGGTGAAAGCGGCCTGCGGGGAACATACGCTCAAGGTCATCGTGGAGACCTGCCAGCTGACCCAGGAGGAAAAGGTGAAGCTGTGCCAGCTGGTGACCGAGAGCGGCGCGGACTTCATCAAGACCTCCACCGGCTTTGCCGGGGGCGGCGCCACGGCGGAGGATGTGGCCCTGCTGCGGGCTCATGTGGGGGAGAGGGTGCAGGTGAAAGCCGCCGGAGGCATTGCATCCCTGGAGGATGGAGCGGCGTTTTTGGCCCTGGGAGCGGCCCGCCTGGGCACCTCCCGCATTGTGGCACTGTGCAAGGAGAAGGGGGCGTCGAATGACGTCGAAAAATCAGAATGAAACTTCTTTTGTTTTCCCGGAAGATATAGTAAAATGATGGAGAGAAAACAAGAATTGGAAGGTGGGATGGGATTGAATCAGCAACGGGCGATTCGAGATGTCCTGCGCTCCATGGGACTGTTGGGAGACTCTCTGTCCATGCGGCAGCTGGTGTGCGCCGTGGAATTGGCGCACCAAAACCCGGAATTGCTGCTGCGGGTCACCAAGGGGCTGTACCCGGCCGTGGCGGCCCACTTCGACCAGGCAACCCCGTCCACGGTGGAACGAAATCTGCGGCTCATTCGGGACCATCAGTGGGACAAGGGGGACCAGGAACGGCTGAGAGAGATGGCGGGATTTCCCATCCGTGTCAAGCCTACCACAGGGGAGTTTGTGGATCTCATCTGTTACTATATGGAGGCAAAAGGAGCTTTCGACGACTGAACATTGAAAACGGAGATGAATGGATCCATGAAAGAAAATTATCGTGTGGCGCGGGGAGACGGCGCACACTGGGATAACATTCCCAAACTGGAATTGCAGGAGACCGGCTGGCTGGA
This sequence comes from Candidatus Enterenecus avicola, assembly GCA_018715985.1. Taxonomy (GTDB): domain Bacteria; phylum Bacillota; class Clostridia; order Oscillospirales; family Oscillospiraceae; genus Enterenecus; species Enterenecus avicola. Next base: position 21,934 of record DVKO01000035.1, on the reverse strand, counting down.
GCCCGTAGGGGTGAAGGCCTGGGCCCAGGTCTGCCACGACGGGGAGAACCTGTACGTGCGCATGGAGGCGGAGGAGCCCAACATCCGGGCTACCCTCACCGGGACACTGGATCAGGTGTGCAACGACAGCTGCCTGGAGTTTTTCTTTGCCCCGGATGCGGCGGATGGGAGATACTTTAACTTCGAGTGGAACCCCCTGGGGACGTTGAACCTGGGGTTTGGCGGCGCCCGGCCCACCCGGGTGCGCCAGATCGTCAAGAAGATGGAGGAGCTGTTCCAGCCCCAGGGCTGGCAGAAGGAGGGATGCTGGGGCATTCAGTTCCGCATTCCTGCGGAGTTCGTGGCCCGCTACTTCCCCAACTTCACCCTCACAGGCACCTGCCAGGCCAACTTCTACAAGTGCGGGGATGAGACAGACCACCCCCACTACCTGGCCTGGTCTCCTCTGAGCAGCGACAAGCCGGACTACCACCGGCGGGGAGATTTCGGGACTCTGGTCTTAGAGTAAAAAAATACGCAGACCGCTGAAAATGCGGTCTGCGTATTTTTTGCTCAGGATTTTTTGGGTTTTTGTTTCCGCTCCGCCCGTTTTTTCAGCAGCTCACTGCGGGCAGCGGCGGCTGTGGCCTTCAGATCCTCGGTCAGGCTGGCGTAGCGGCTGGTCAGATGCATATCGGCGTATTTGCGCCGGAACGAACGGCTCAATTCCTCCAAACGGGCAATCTGCTGGTTGTATATGCTGCGCATAGCCGCAGATTGGGACTCCAGACGCTGTTCCAGTTCTGCCCGACCCAGGGAGAACTGGACTTGGGCCTCGTCTCGGGCGGCGGCCAGCTTCACCACAAGCTGGGAGACCAGGGCCAGACGGCGGATGGTGAGGGCGGCGTCCACCAGCAGGATAACCAGCAGGGTGGTGCACAGGGTGTTGACCAGCCACGGCGGCATGGACTCATAGAGCCGTTCCACCGGGGGATGGATCCAGAAAATTACCACGTAGGACAGCACGCCCCAGGTCAGGGCGATGGACAGACACACGCGGCCTTTCAGGTTGAAGCGGCGGTTGGAGTAATCCCAGTAGCGTACATGGGTGGTGGTCTCCAACAGCCAGGCCACAAAGTACTCCCAAGAGGTCATGACCACCACGGCGGTGACGTAGAAGAGGAGAAAATTGTGGGTCAGTGGGGTGAAAAAGAGGATCATCAGCACCACACCGGCGCCGTAAATGGGACATACAGGGCCGTAGAGAAAGCCTCGGTCCACCAGTCTGCGCTCGTGGATGGAGCAGTAGCAGGTTTCCATCAACCATCCCAGGAAGGAATAAAAGATGAAGTAGAGCACCAGGGCTTGTATGGGGTATCCCAGGATGGTCAATCGTGTTCACCTCGCTGTTCCGGATCGTTTAAGAGTACCCCCAGGACCCCGTTGTAGATGCGATCCGGGTGCTGGGTGAACCGCTGGGCAATGTCCTCCCCCTCCTCCCGGGTGGCGGTGAGCAGAGAGAGGGTGAACAGGTTGTCCCGGTCATCGTCCAGCATCAGCCGCACGGTGTAGAAGGTGCCGTCCGGGGAGGGGTCCACCTGGCTGCGCACCTGGGCCTTGCGCTTGAGAGCGGCGTTGAAGGGGGCCAGGCGCTGGTCGCAGCGCTGGCGGATGACGGGGGAGAGGCTGCTCTCTCCGTCGGCGCAGTTGCGCCGCCCCTTGTCGGTGGGGGCGTAGAAATCCCCCTCCCGCACCAGGTGGCCGGTGTCCAGCAGCTCGGAGACGGCCTCGGCAAACTCAAAGTAGTCCACCCCGTCGTCGCACATGACCAGATCGGTGAGGGTGGCAAAGTCAATGGGAGCTGCTACACGGGTGAGAATATAGAGAATGAGCAATTTGATGTCCAATTTGCTGTGAATAAATCCAAAACGAGCCATGATTTTGTTCCTGCCTTTCATGGAATGACAGCCGTGTTGGGGACTGCCTCTATATTATACCGAAAAAGGCAGGCGCTTACAAGGGAAAACTGGGACGGGCTCAGCCAGCGCCGGAGAGGGCGCCCCGCACCACCAGAGCGTGGTAGAGCCGCACCAGAATGCCCCAGGTGGGGCGGTCCAACACCCCGGTGACGGGGAGCTGCGCCAGGCGCTGTATTTGCCTGATATTCTCCGAGTCCGAGGCGGGAGTGTTGGGAAAGTTGGTGAGGATGGAGGAGAGAGAGGTGAGAATGGTGCGCACAAACTCCCACTCCGGGGTCCCGGAAGCGGTGGGAGTGTATTGGGGGGAGATGATCTGGAGGGGGATGGGGGCGCCGTCCCGCTGGGCGATGAGGTCCGTCTGCACCCGCAGGGCCAGCCAGGTGTCATAATCCACCACGCCGGTCACAGGCAGCGCGAAGTCCCGCTGGAAGATCATCACCCCCTCCAGGGTGCGCTCCCCGAACACCCCGTCCTCCACCAGGCGGGGGATGGCGGGGTGGGAGAAGGAGAGGACGTTGAGCATATGCTGCACGTCCCGAACCGGGGAACCGGTGAGCTGTAATTCCATAAAAACGTACCTCCTTAATCGTTGCTGCCGTAGGAGAGGGAATAGCCGGGGAATTGCCCGGCCAGAAACTGATTTTCAATCTCCGAGGGGGAGAGGGGAAGGTTGGCGTTGGCCAGGGAGGTGGTGGCGATGCCCACGTACTCGTCGTAGATCCGAAACCAGGTGGCGTTGTTGACCACGCCGGTGACGGGAAGACCGAAGGCTTTTTGCGCGTCCTCCACCGCCTGCTTGGTTTTGGGGCCGAAGATGCCGTCGATGTTCAGCATGGGCAGGTTAAACGAGTATTGTCCAATGAGGGAGAGGAAATATTGCAGGGCAGACACGGCGGGGCCCCGGTCGCCGCTGCGCAGCACCTGGATGCCCGAGGGGCCCTGTACCTGGGTGAAGCTCTGTCCCTCGCTGACCAGCTCGGAGAGCTTGGTGACGGCCACATAGAGGAACACCAGCTTATACCAGGTGGCCCGCCCCACCACACCGTCCACGCTCAACCCAAAGACAGACTGAAACACCCGCACGGCCTCCTCCGTTCTGGGGCCAAAGATGCCGTCCACCTGGGACAGGCGGGGGATTGCGGGGTAATTCTGGCCGATGCGGTTGAGCATGGTCTGGAGCACCACCACATCCTCCCCGGTGGCGCCTTGGCGGAGAGGATAGCCGGGGTAGGAGTTGGGCACATCCCGGATGGGAGCGTCGTTGACCAGCTCGATGTTGTCCCCGTAGTAGCGCCGCAGAATGGTCATGTAATCCGCCCCCTCCTGGGCCATTTCCTCGCTTCCCCACTGGGACAGACCGTCACAGGTGGAGGTGGTGCCGTTGCAGAACTTGGCAGCCAGAGGCTCCACAAAGCCCACGCGGCGGATGTAGGTGGTGAACATCTCATCCACCAGCCGGTCGATGTTCTCAAAGGTGCTGCGGCCCTTGATAAATTTTTGGTCGTTCTGGGTCTCACTGGTGATGTCAAAGTCATAGCCCCGGCTGGGGTAAAACTCGGTGTACACCCGGTTGAGGGCAAAGGAGATCTGGGCCAGGATATTGGCCTTCAACGACTCCTCCCGCCAGGTGGGATAGACCTCGCTGGAGGCCACGTTTTTGATGTAGTCGGGGAAGGTGACAGTGACATTTTCCGCCGCCTGGCTGGGCAGGCCCAGATGGACGGTGATGTATTGGGGCACATAGGGAATAACGGAAACAGGCATGGGCTCCTCCTCCTTACAGCGGTTGTGGGGTGACTTGGGTGAGCTGTTGCTCTGGAGAGGACTGCTGGGGAATGGACAGGGGGATGAGGGGAACGCTCTGGGTGGTCTCTACGTCGGAAAAGATCTGAAGATCCTGGAACAGCGCCACCTGATACCCCGGGTGCTCCACCACCAGGGAGTAGGAGGCAAAGGGGAGGGGGGTGCCGGGATTTTGACTCAGGTCTGCGTCGGGCGCGGGAAGAGAGATGGGGCCTGCGATGCCGCTCTCGTCGGTGACCAGGGCGGAGTAGAGCTGATTTTGACCCTGACCGTCCCGCTGGGACACCAAAACGGTGGCGCCCTGGATGGGCAGCTGTGCCCTGGACGCATAGACGCGAACGATCAGGCTTCCGGATTGTGCCATGTGGATACCTCCTCCAAAACAAAGAAATGTGGTGCGACCCCATACAATGAAATTGACAAAGTTGTAACAATAATATAGAATACTGTGCATATGGTAAAAGATTGACAGATTGTCGCAAGGGTCGCTGGTTAGATTTTGGCAAAGTGTGAGGGTGTTGTATGAAAAAAGATAAGATTTCTTCCGCTGTGATTCGCCGTTTGCCCAGGTACTACCGTCATTTGGATGATTTGTACCGGGCAGGGACCATTCGTATTTCCTCGGGCGCTCTGGCCCAATCCATGGGACTGACCGCCTCTCAGATCCGCCAGGATCTGTCTTGCTTTGGCGGGTTTGGCCAGCAGGGGTACGGGTACAACGTGGAGCGGCTGCGAGGCGAAGTGGCGGAGATTCTGGGCATGAACAAGGGGCATACGGTGCTCATTCTGGGTGCGGGTAACCTGGGGCGTGCGCTGATTGAGAACTTCCCCTTCCGTGCCAACGGATTCCGGCTGGTGGCGGCTTTTGATGTGGACCCCCATCTGGTGGACACCAAGCTGGGTGGGGTGCCGGTCTACCACATTGACGGGCTGGACACCTTTGTGCGGGAGCACCGGGTGAGTGTGGCAGTGCTGACAGTACCCGGGGCTGTGGCGGTGGACACCGCCCGCCGCCTGAGCAAGCTGGGGGTGGATGGGATCTGGAATTTCACCAATGTGGAGCTGCCCGAGCAGGAGATGCCGGAGGTGAAGGTGGAGAACGTGCATTTCGCCGACAGCCTCCTGACGCTCAGTTATATGATCTCGGAAGAGGAAGTATGAAGAAAAGGTTTTTTTGAGAAGATGAAAAAAACACTTGCATTTTTATTTTAGCTGTGCTAATATAATCAAGTCGCCAGAAAACGACAAGCGGCTGTAGCTCAGCTGGATAGAGTGTTTGGCTACGAACCAAAAGGTCGGGGGTTCGAATCCCTTCAGCCGTACCAAAGCAAAAGCACCTGCGAAAGCAGGTGCTTTTGCTTTGGTAGCCATAGGCTTCTTTCCATGCTCGGCGGAAATGAATTCCGCCTGCGCCAAGGTTTTCGCCCTGGGCGAAAACACTTGTGCGGCGCACCAGCGCCGCCCCACGCTGTGGGGCCCCTCCTTCTCCTGGTATATATTCTTTTTGGCGTCCACAAATGATTTCAGATGCGCGGGTTTGGCAAAGCCGCCCGGCGCTCCCGTTGTGGGAGCGCCGGGCGTTTGGTTGTCATGGTTCGGTCACCAGCTTGGCGTTGGGGTAGATGCGCTCCATCCGCGCATCGGGATAATGTTCATCCAAGAAGTCGGAGATCACGGTTCCGGGGGCGTCCGGGTTGACCTGGCGCTGCTGATAGCGGCCCAGAGCCAGGGCGGAGATGAGAATGTTGCAGCACATAAACACTACCAGCACCACGGTGACCACCCGCCCTACCTTGCGGGGGATGCGCTCGATGAGGTTGGACAGGCGGGGGTAGATCAGCTTCATCCACATGGCTGCGGCAACGCCCCAGAAAAAGCAGTAGAGCAGGTTGACCCGCCCGGCCAGGTTGAAGGGAATGTGGCTGTAATCCCAGAACACGGTGCCAAAGACCAGCTCGGTAAACACGCTGCACACATACTCGTACACACCGCCCACCACGGTCCCGGCCAAGAGAAGGTAGCCCTCGCTTTTGTCCTTGTAGCGGTAGAGCAGGGCGGTAAACATCACGGCGCCCAGCCCCCACACCACGCTGAAGGGTCCATAGATCAGACTGCTGCGGCTCATCCATATTCCCATGGTGGCACGGCAGAACAGGGTTTCGATGATGTCACCCAGCAGAGCGGCGATGACAAACAGCCAGATGAGCTTGGTCAGGGAGCAGCCCTGGGCGAATACTGTGGGTTGGACGGAGGGGCTGCGGGAGTCGGGGCGCTCCAGATTGGGGTAGGCGTGGAGCATACGGGCCTGGATGCGCCGGGTGATGGCGTGGCCAAAGAGGGAGGACAGCTCCTGAAAGTCCTGGGTGAGCTGGGAAATACGGCGCAGGCGCACCCGCATTCCCACTGTGATGCTCAGAGACAGGACCAGATCGATCCCCACAAGGCCCAGACAGACCAGCAGCAAAATCCGGGAGAGAAGGGGAGGCAGGTCCCCCAGCACCAGGGCAAACAGAGGATTGAGAAAGCGCACGCACACCCAGGCCACCACGCCCAGCACCAGCAGCAGGGGGAGAGAGACGTAGCCGTAGAGGTGAAAGCGGTGGTGGGAGAAATCCCACCATCTGCGGTGGAGCAGGCGCTCCAGCACCACACCGGTGGCGACAATGAGCACGGTGAAGAGCACGCAGGAGCCCAAAATGAAAAACACCGGCCGGTCTGCCAGCTCAGCGAGGAGTACCGTGGCGAGGACGGCTCCAATGCCGTAAATGGGGCTCAGGGGGAGGTTCAAAAAGCCTGGATTGACAAAGGCGTGCTTCTTGGCGGCGCAGACAGACACGCTCACACACCATCCCAGGAGAGAATAGAGAAGGAAGAACCAGGCCAGCTGGGAGAGGGAATAGGTCATAATGGACTCCTTTCAAGGGCAAATGACAAAAAACTCACTCCAGATGATCTGGGGTGAGTCGATAGCGATGGAATTTATGGAGCAGGGCAAGGCTCAGCGCTGGCTGGGAGCAGCGGGAGCGTCCCCGTAGATCATGTCATCCACATCGGTGGTCTGTTGACGGTCTCTCACGGTATTGCACCTCTTTTCGCGGTTTCTGTTGTACATTATAGCAAGTTGAGACGGGGAAGTAAAGAGAGTAAATTGTAAAATTCGGATAAAACTTTGAAGAATATGGAGGAGAAGGGGGAGAGGTGGCAGAAAAAAACACTTGCTTTTTTTCCACGGTTGTATTATAATGCGTTTCACCGAGTAAAAATTGATGCGGGTGTAGTTCAATGGTAGAATGTCAGCTTCCCAAGCTGAACACGGGGGTTCGATTCCCCTCACCCGCTCCAAAATAAAAGCACCTGCAAAAGCAGGTGCTTTTATTTTGGGAGCCATAGGCTCATTTCAATGCTCGGCGGAAGTGAATTCCGCCTGCGCCAAGGTTTTCGCCTGGGGCGAAAACACTTGGACGGCGCAAAAGCGCCGCCGGCCCTTGGCCGGTTTACGGATTCACCTCACACTGGATCGGCAGAGGGCGTGCAGGTTATATTCCTGCACGCCCTGTTTTTCTTTACGCTGTGGTAGCCGTTGTGGCAAACTGGCTGTTGTACAACGTGGCGTAGAAACCGTTTTGATCCAGCAGCTGCTGGTGGGTGCCTGTCTCCACGATGTCTCCGTCCCGCATCACCAGAATCACGTCGGCATTGCGGATGGTGGAGAGCCGGTGGGCGATGATAAAGCTGGTGCGGCCCTGGGTCAGGTGATCCATGGCCCGCTGGATGGCCACCTCGGTGCGGGTATCCACGCTGGAGGTGGCCTCGTCCAGAATGAGGATCTTGGGGTCGGAGAGGATGGTGCGGGCGATGGTGAGCAGCTGCTTCTGGCCCTGGCTGATGTTGCTGGCGTCCTCGTTGAGCACGGTGTCGTAGCCGTGGGGGAGGGTGCGCACGAAGTGGTCCACCTGGGCGGCCTTGGCAGCCTGGAGCACCTCCTCATCGGTGGCGGACAGGCGGCCGAAGCGGATGTTCTCCAGAATGGTGTCGTTGTACAGCCAGGTATCTTGCAGCACCATGCCGAAGGAGTCTCGCATCTCACCCCGGGCGAACTGGCGCACATCGTAGCCGCTGAGGAGGACCGCTCCCTGGTTGACGTCATAGAAGCGCATGAGCAGCTTGACGATGGTGGTCTTACCCGCTCCCGTGGGGCCCACAATGGCCACCTTGGTGCCGGGCTGGATGGTGGCGGAGAAGTCGTGAATGATGGTCTTGTCGGGCAGGTAGCCGAAGTTCACATGGGCAAACTGCACCGAGCCGTCGATGGCGTCGGGGTCCACGGCGGGGTTGGGGTCAGGGGATTCCTCCGGCTCCTCCAGGAAGAGAAACACCCGCTCGGCGGCGGCAGCGGTGAGCTGGAGCTGGTTGGAGATGTTGGCCAGCTGGTTGATGGGCTGGGTGAACTGGCGTACATACTGAATGAAGGCCTGGATGTCGCCCACGGTGATGGCCTGGTTCAAGGCCAAAAAGCCGCCCAGCACGCAGATGGCCACGTAACCCAGGTTGCTGGCAAAGTTCATCAGGGGCATCATCAGGCCGCTGAGGAACTGGCTTTTCCAGGCGCTGTGGTAGAGCTTATCGTTCATCTCGTTGAAGGTGTGAATGGAGTCCTCCTGGCCGTTGAAGGCGGTGACCACCACATGGGCGCCGTACATCTCCTCCACATGGCCGTTGACGTGGCCCAGATACTCCTGCTGGCTGCGGAAGAACTTCTGGCTGCGGCGGATGACGTTCATGACGATGAACAGGCACACGGGGAGGATGCACAGGGCGATGAGGGTCATCCAGGGGCTGATGGAGAGCATCATGATGAGCACGCCCAGCAGCAAGGTCACCTGGGTGACCACCTGAGAGAGGCTCTGGTTCAGAGTTTGGGTGACGGAATCCACGTCGTTGGTGATGCGGCTGAGTACCTCGCCGTGGGACACCTTGTCAAAGTAGGACATGGGGAGCCGGTCGATTTTCTGGCTGATGTCGGTGCGCATGGTGTAACTGACTTTGGTGGCGATGCCGGCCATGATCCAGCCCTGAACGTAGGAGAGCAGGGCGCTGAACAGGTACAGCCCGCCCAAAAACAGCAGAATGCGGGCCAGGGCGTCAAAGTCGATGGAGCCGGTACCGGCGATCATGGCCATGAGGCCCTCAAAGAGTTTGGTGGTGGCCTGGCCCAGGATCTTGGGGCCCAGGATGGAGAAGGCGGTGCCGGCAACGGCGCACACCAGAGAGAGAATCATCATGGGAAGGTAGCGATCCATGTATTTTAAGAGCTTCACCATGGTGCCCTTGAAATCCGCTGCCTTATCCCCGCCGCGCATCCCTGCCGGCCCATGGCCCATGGGGCCGTGTCTCATAGGTCCTGCCATTATGCCAATTCCTCCTTTGAAAGCTGACTTTGGGCGATCTCCTGATAGGTGGGGCAGCTGCGCATCAGTTCCTGATGGGTGCCGCAGCCCACCACCTTACCCTGATCCAGCACCAGAATCTGGTCGGCGTCCAGAATGGTGGACACCCGCTGGGCCACAATGAGCACCGTGGCCTGGGTGGTGTACTCTTTCAGAGCGGCCCGCAGCTGGGCGTCGGTCTTGAAGTCCAGGGCGGAGAAGGTGTCGTCAAAGATATACACCGGGGCCTCCTTGGCCAGAGCCCGGGCAATGGAGAGCCGCTGCCGCTGGCCGCCGGAGACGTTGGTGCCGCCCTGACTGATGGGGGTCTGCATCCCCTGATCCAGCTGGGAGATAAACTCAGAGGCCTGGGCGATGCGGGCGCTGGTGTCAATGGTATCGGGGGAGGCGTCCGGGTTTCCGTATCTCAGGTTGCTCTCCACCGTGCCCCGCAGCAGCAGGCCCTTCTGGGGAACATAGCCGATGGTGTCCCGCAGCTCCTTCTGGGGCAGGGTGCGGATGTCCACCCCGTCCAGGGTGATGCTGCCTTCGGACACATCGTGGAAGCGGGGGATGAGGTTGATGAGGGTGGACTTGCCGGAGCCGGTGGAGCCGATGAAGGCGGTGGTCTGACCGGGTCGGGCCACAAAGCTCACGTGCTCCAGCACGTCGGCGTCGGCGCCGGGGTAGCGGAAGGACACGTCGTGGAACTCCACCACGCCCTGCACAGGGTGAGAGAGGTGAACGGGGTGTTCCGGTTCCTTCACCTGGTTCTCGGTCTCCAGCACCTCGTAGATGCGCTCGGCGGACACGGAGGCCCGGGGCACCATAATAAACATCATGCTGATGAACAAAAAGCTCATGATGACGTGCATGGCGTATTGGATGAAGGCCATCATGTCCCCCACCTGGAGGTTGCTGGCTGCGATCTGCTTGCCGCCAAACCACACGATGAGCAGGGACAGGCCATTCATCACCAGGGTCATGGCGGGCATCATGGTGGCCATGGCCCGGTTGACAAACAGGGTGTTGGAGGTCAGATCCCGGTTGGCGGTTTCAAACCGGTTCTGCATAAACTTCTGGTTGGAGAAGGCCCGGATCACCATCAGGCCGCTGACCTCCTCCCGGCTGACCAGATTGAGCCGGTCCACCAGGGCCTGCATTCTCTTGAACCGGGGCATGGCCACGGCAAAGAGGATCATCAGCAGCCCCAGCATCACCACCAGAGCCAGGGCCAGTACCCAGGCCAGGTTCAGGCAGGTGGACAGGCCCATGATGAGCCCGCCGATGCCCATGATGGGGGCAAAACACAGCAGGCGGAAGCCCATGCTCAAAAAGTTTTGCACCTGGGTGATGTCGTTGGTGGAGCGGGTGATGAGGCTGGCCCCGGAGAAGCGGTCCATCTCGTCGTTGTTGAAGTAGGTCACCTTGGTGAACACATCCCGGCGCAGGTCCCGGGCCACCCCGGCTCCCATCCGGGCCATGCAGTAGCCGGCAGCCACCGCGCAGGCGGTGAGGAGCACCGCCAGCACCGCCATGCGGGCGCCGGTGGAGAGAATGTAGCGGGTCTGGATGGCGTCCGTGTCCGCCCCCAGCTGCTGGTAGAACTGCTTGACCATGACCACGCCGGTCTGCTCCAGCATGGAGTCCGGGGTCTGCTGTGCCACCTCCACAGCCTGGGCAATGAGCTGCTGTCCCTGGGGTTGGCGGAGCAGCTGGCCCAGAGCTTGGAACCCTTCTCCCGTGGAGGTCTGCGCGCCATCCAGGGCGCCGGACTGGGTCATCAGCCAGGTCAGGGCGTAGCTGGCCCGGCCAAAGGCCCCGTCCACCGCCTCCTCATCCTGGGTATGGAGGGCAAAGTCCTCGCCGGTGGCCTGGGGGAACGTCTGGGAGAGACTCTCATACTTGGGGTGGTCGGTCAGAGGCACATAGGCGTCCTGTACGGTCTCCCGGTCTTGGTCGGACATAAACTGTTCCATCAGGCCCAAGGCATCCGCGGAGATCACCTGGGGAGCGGCGGAGGTGATGCCTCCCTGCTGCAATCCCACATTGACGATGTCGCTCATGTAGTTGGGCAGAGACAACTCCAGCATGGCCTGCCCAAAGAGAAAAGCAATGCCCAGAACCAGCAGAAGCAGGTACGGTTTCAGATATTTCTTGAGTTTTAGCATAAAAACCAATTCCCTCCTAGAAGTTACGGTGTGCGGGTGGAGAACTCCTCCTCCACCGCCAGGGCCAGGCTGTGGAACGCCTGGATGAGCTGCCGGACACTCACGCCATCCTGGGCGTCCAGGCGTGCAAGCACGTGCTCCAGCTTGCCCAGCATCTCCTCGCCGGTGGAGTGGAGCAGGGCCGCACCGGAGTCGGTGAGATGGATCCAGACGGTACGCCGGTCATGGTCGTCCGGCACCCGCTTCACATAGCCCAGCTCCTCCAGCTTGGAAATGCGCTGGCTGACGGCGGGCATACTCTGCTTCATGGCCTTGGCCAGGGTGGACAAGGTCATGGGAGCGGGCCTGTCTCCCCCACAGGGGGGACAGGACAGCGTAGGGCCGTCGGGGTGGCGAAGGGTGTAGAGCGTGAAAAATTCCGACTTGTTGATGCCGGTATTGGGGATGGCCAGCTTCCACACCCGGCGAAGTCGGTCCATCTCTCGCAGAAACTCCAGAGAACGGCTGTATGACTGAGACTGCACAGAATTACCTCCTAACTACCCAAACCGTAAAAAGGTTATGTTACATAATTATGATGCGTAAGTGATTATACGCATCGGGGCGTCGGATGTCAACCCCTTCAAGAAAAGTTCACAAATAGCCGGATCGAAAAGGAATATTTCGGAAAGAGAGGGCATAGGGTGCATTACGATCATTTGGACAGGGGGGAGCGGAATGGATGCAGGGGGGAGACGGCGGGCGGCGCCGGGCCGCGGAAGGCGAACCCAGCCCGCCGGGGGACGGGGGGGCGCTGCACGTTGGGGCATCCAGTTGGCAGTCAGCGGGATCTTGTTTTTGTTGGTGTTCATTGGACGTGGGGTGTTTCCCGGACAGGCCCAGGCGGTGCGCCAGCTGTTGCAGGAGGATGTGGACGTGGGCGCGTGGGTACAGCGGGCGGCGTCCTGGGCGGATGAGGTGATGCCCGGGGGCGGCTGGCTGGGTACCCTATTGGCGGGGCAGGCCCAGGGGGCGGAAAATCCGCTGCCCCAACAGGTGACGCTGCTGGGGCAGCAGCAGGACCTGGGACAGTCCTACATCCGCACCCACAGCGGGGTCCAGGGCGTGACCCAGGAGGCGGAGGAGCCGGAGGTCACCCCGTCGCCCACCCCGGCTCCGACGCCCACGCCCACTCCGGCGCCCACGCCGGTTCCCACTCCAGAGGTGGTCACGGCGGTGGCCCAGGAGTACAGCCCCGACGGGGTGAAGCTGCCCTCCAATGTGAGCTATGAGCGCTACGAGTTGGGTCTGGAGGAGACGGTGTGCCCGGTGATGGGGCCGGTGAGTTCCACCTTCGGCTACCGTACCAACCCCATCACGCAAAAAAATGAGTTCCACCTGGCCCTGGACATTGCCGCCGATGAGGGCACGGAGATTCACGCCTTTGCAGACGGAGCGGTGGAGTACATCGGGCAGAGCGACGACTTCGGACTGTACTTCAAGATCCGCCACGCCAATGGGGTCAGTACCTTTTATGCCCATTGCAGCAAGCTGCTCATACAAAAAGGGGATCCGGTGACGTGCGGCCAGACCGTGGCCCTGGTGGGGGAGACGGGGATGGCCACCGGGCCCCACCTGCATCTGACGGTGGAGAAGGACAACATCCGCCTGGACCCCGCCTACTATGTGGACCCGTCTTAACGTGCGCTGGAGGGTGAGCGCTGGGTTCTGGCTGGTGCTGGGGGTGCTGTACTACCTGGATGAAGGGGTGGGCCTGCTGCCCTGGGGCCTGCTGGCCTGTGTGGTTCACGAGCTGGGCCATCTGGCGGCGGCCCGGTGGCTGGGGGGGCGGCTGGAACAGGTGAGTCTCACCGCCGTGGGCGCAGAGATGTCGGTGGCCTATCCCAGAGCCCTCTCCTACGGGGAGGACACCCTGGTGGCCCTGGCAGGGCCCATATCCAATGTGCTGCTCAGCGGTTTGGCCTGGGCAGGTCAGATGCACATTCTGGCCGCCCTGAGTGTGGGGGTGGGGGCATTCAACCTGCTGCCCATCGTGCCGCTGGACGGGGCCAGAGTGCTGCACGACCATCTGTCCCCGGTGTTGGGCCCGGAGCGGGCGGAGCGATGGGAAATGGTCATCTCAGCGGTGTTGGTGGGCGGACTGGTGGGATTGGGGACCATCCTCATGGGGGAGTACGCCAACCTCACCCTGCTGCTCACCTCCGCCTGGCTGCTCTGGGGCGTGGTGCGCCGGGAGACCCTGGGCTGGTGGCGGGAGAAAAAAAGAAAAAGAAGGGAATAAAGGGTTGATTTCTTCAGGGCGCTATGGTACAATATCTCGGTCTGAAAAAGGGTGGTCCTCTGCACATGAGGGTATGATGCACGAACGCCTGAAGATTAGGAGGAAATATCAATGGAACTGCTGAAGCAATTTAGCCAGAAGTATCTGAAGGAAGAGGCTCCTGTGGCCGACGTGGGTGACACCGTCCGTGTGCACATCCGCGTCAAGGAAGGCAACCGTGAGCGTATCCAGGTGTTCGAGGGCACCGTCATCGCCAAGAAGCACGGTGGCATCGAGGAGACCTTCACCGTGCGCCGTGTTTCCTACGGCGTAGGCGTGGAGAAGGTGTTCCCTCTGCACGCTCCCACCATCGAGAAGGTGGAGACCGTCCGTCATGGTAAGGTTCGCCGCGCCAAGCTGTACTACCTGCGTGACCGTGTGGGTAAGGCTGCCAAGGTCAAGGAAGATCTGTAATTCCAAGTTCACGAGAAAAGGAGCGGAGTGTCCGCTCCTTTTTTTGTATACCCACTTTCCCAAACCGGGAAGATTTAGTATAATAAAGAGAAATCGCACCCTGGGGGCAGGGCTCCCAGAGAAAGGGGAAGAGTATGAACATCCAATGGTATCCCGGCCACATGACCAAGACCCGCCGCCAGATGGAGGAGGACGTAAAGTTTGTGGACATGGTGGCGGAGGTGGTGGATGCCCGCATTCCCATCTCCAGCCGCAACCCGGACATTGACTCCATGGTGGGGGACCGACCCCGCATGATTATTTTCAACCGGGCAGATCAGGCAGACCCCAAGGTCACGGCCCAGTGGATGGCCTGGTTTCGGAACAAGGGCTATGCGGTGCTGGAGACCGATGCCAAGACCGGCAAAGGGGTCAACCAGTTTTCCAATGTGGTCAAGCAGGCCCTGCGGGAGAAGATCGAGACTTGGCGGGCCAAGGGCCAGGTGGGCCGCCCGGTGCGGGTGATGGTGGTGGGGGTGCCCAACGTGGGCAAGTCCACCTTTATCAATAAGGTGGCCCGCCGGAAATCTGCCAAGGCGGGGGATCGGCCCGGGGTCACCCGGGGCAAGCAGTGGGTGAACATCGACCAGGGCCTGGACCTGTTGGACACCCCCGGCATCCTCTGGCCCAAATTTGAGGACGAGAAAACTGGAATGCATTTGGCCTTTACAGGTGCTGTGCGAGACGAGATTCTGGACGGTGAGGAGCTGGCCTGCGGCCTGATGGAGCTGCTGGGCACCCACTACCCCGGGGTGTTGGAGGAGCGGTACAAGCTCAAGGACATGGAGGGGAAAGCGGGCTGGGAGCTGCTGGAGATGGCCGCCCGCAAGCGCGGTATGCTCATTTCCGGGGGCGAGGTGGACACCGAGCGGATGTCCCGGGTGCTGCTGGATGAGTTCCGGGGCGGCAAGCTGGGACGCTTTACCCTGGAGCGGCCGGAGGATCTCCATGAGTAAGGATGCACAGGGGGCAGACCTGTACCAGTGGGATGCGGACATCTGCGCCCGGCGGGGCGTGGAACACCTGGCCGGGGTGGATGAGGCGGGGGCTGGACCTCTGGCCGGACGGGTGTACGCCGGGGCGGTGATTTTGCCCCGGGGGGTGCAGCTGCCCGATCTCAACGACTCCAAGCAGGTGACACCCCGCCGCCGGGAGCTGCTCTTTGACCTCATCCGGGAGCAGGCGGTGAGCTGGAGCGTGGCCTGGGCGGAGCCGGAGGAGATCGACCGGTTGGACATCCTCAACTGCCGGATGCTGGCCATGCAGCGGGCCATTGACGCCCTGAGCCCAGCCCCCCAGCTGGTGCTGGTGGACGGGAACCGGGACCACGGCAGCCGCTGTGCCATCACCTCCCCCCACGAGACGGTGGTGAAGGGAGATGCCCACTCCGCCTGTATTGCCGCTGCCTCCATCCTGGCCAAGGTCAGCCGGGACCGGTATATGGAGGAGATGGCGGCCACGTACCCTCAGTACGCCTTTGAAAAGCACAAGGGGTACCCCACCAAGCTCCACTATGAGCGGCTGCGGGAGTTTGGCCCCTGTCCCATCCACCGCCGCAGCTTTTTGAAAAAGCTGTGAGGGGCGGGGGAGAGGCCCGGCTGCTGGGCAAGTGGGGGGAGACCCAGGTGGCCAACTACCTGCGCCAGCGGGGGTACGAGATTTTGGAGATGAACTACCGCTGCCGCCTGGGCGAGCTGGACATTGTGGCGTCCAAGGGCCGTTTTCTGGCCTTTGTGGAGGTGAAGCTGCGGCGCAGCGCCCATATCATGGCCGCCCGGGAGGCGGTGACCGGGGCCAAACAGCACAAGCTGCGGGCTGCTGCTCTGCTCTATCTGCAAAGTCACCCCACCCGGCTCCAGCCCCGGTTTGACGTGGCGGAAATTTATGCCCCCCAGGGGACTGGGACAAGACATCCCCACATAAACTATCTGGAAAATGCATTTTAGAGGTGAGTGGGTATGAATCGTCTGTTGGTGATGGACGGACATTGTGACACGGTGTATCGCTGTTGGTCCATGGGGGAGGAGCTTCCCTGCAACACAGGGGCGCTGGAGCTGTCCTCCGCCCTGGATGCCTTCGGGGGCTACGCCCAGATCTTCGCGCTGTGGAGCGCCAAGGGGTATGTGGGCGGGGAGTGCCTGGAGGCCACCTGCAAGTGTCAGCTGGGGTATTTTCAACGCCAGATGAGCCGCTATTCCCACATGGTGAGCCATTGCACCACCGCCGCCCAGGCCCAGGCGGCCAACCGGGCGGGAAAGTGCGCCGCCTTTCTCTGGGTGGAGGGGGCGGAGCTGTTGGGGTGCAGCCTGAAGGGGCTGGAGTGGGCCCACCGGGAGGGCGTGTGCGGCGTCACCCTGACGTGGAACCACGAAAACGCCCTCAGCGGCTCCCACCGGGACCGACCCCAGCAGGGGCTCACCCCCCTGGGCCGGGAATTTGTCTCCGGCATGAGGGAGCTGGGAATGCTGGTGGACGTGTCCCATCTGTCGGAAGCCGGGTTCTGGGACGTGATGGAGCTGTGTCCCAGCGGGGTGGTGGCCAGCCACTCCAACGCCCGGGCGGTGTGCGACCACACAAGAAACTTGACGGATGCCCAGATTACTGCCATAATAGAACATCAAGGTATCATCGGCCTGAACTTCTACCGGGACTTTGTGGGAGGAAGCGAAGGGCTGGATGATGTGCGGGCGCACCTGGATCACATCTTGGATCTGGGTGGAGCCAAATGTGTGGCCCTGGGGGGCGACTGGGACGGCGCCCAGCTCATCCCGGCCCTGTCCCATATCACCAAGCTGGGAGATTTCTACCAATATCTTCTGGGCCACGGCTATGAAGAAGGGCTTTTGCAGGATCTGTTTTACAATAATTTAATGGGGGTAGTGAGACAATCATGAATTATCTGAGCACAAGAGACAACAATCTGCGCATGAGTGCAGCTCAGGCCATTGCCAAGGGATTGGCTCCCGACGGCGGTCTGATGACCCCCCAGGTGATGCCTCGCCTGGCAGGGAACGCCCTGGAGCGGCTGAAGGATATGTCCTACCAGCAGCGGGCGGTGTATGTGCTGGCTGGGTTCCTGGAGGGCTTCTCCAACTCGGAACTCACCGTCTACGCCAAAGCTGCCTATGGCGGAGAGAAGTTCTCCCACCCGGATGTGGCGCCTGTGCGCCGTCTGGATGACAACACCCACTGTCTGGAGCTGTGGCATGGCCCCACCTGCGCCTTTAAGGATATGGCGCTGCAGATGCTGCCCCACCTGCTCTCTGCGTCTTTGAAGAAAAACGACGAGAAAAAGACGGTGTGCATCCTGGTGGCCACCTCCGGCGACACAGGCAAGGCCGCATTGGAAGGGTTCAAGGATGTGAGTAAGACCCAGATTCTGGTGTTTTATCCCAAGGACGGGGTGTCCGACATCCAGCAGCTCCAGATGGTGACCCAAGAGGGGGACAATGTAGGGGTCTGCGCTGTGGTGGGCAACTTTGACGACGCCCAGACCGGGGTCAAGAAGCTGTTTGCCGACGAAGAACTGGCCCAGCAGCTCTCCGAGCGGGGGTACTTCCTCTCCTCGGCCAACTCCATCAACTGGGGCCGTGTGCTGCCCCAGATTGTCTACTACATCTCCGCCTACTGCGATCTGCGCCGGGAGGGGGCCATCGAGCCTGGCCAGGAGATCAATGTCTGTGTGCCCACGGGAAATTTCGGCAATATTCTGGCCGCGTACTATGCCAAGATGATGGGGGTGCCCATCAAGACCCTGATCTGCGCCTCCAATGAGAACAACGTGCTCACCGATTTTATCCGTACCGGCGTGTACGACCGAAATCGTCCCTTCCACAATACCCTGTCCCCCTCCATGGACATCCTCATCTCCAGCAATCTGGAGCGGCTGCTCTACGAGCTCTCCGGCCGGGACGACAAGCAGGTGGCCTCCTACATGGAGCAGCTGGCCCAGGAGGGGCGCTATGAGGTGTCTCCTGCCATCAAGGCCAAGCTGCAGCAGGTGTTTGCCGCCGGATACTGTGATGACGCCCAGACCAAAAAGACCATTGAGAAGATGTGGAAGGAGCGGCACTACCTCATTGATCCCCACACCGCTGTGGCCTTTGACGTGCTGGACCAGTACCGCAAGGAGACCGGAGATCAGACCGTGACCGTGGTGGTGTCCACCGCCAGCCCCTTCAAGTTCTGCTCCAGCGTGCTGGACGCCCTGGGGGTGAAGGAGTACGCCCCCGGCACCGAAATTCTGGATCAGCTCGCCCAGCTCACCGGGGTGGAGGTGCCCAAGCCGCTGGCTGCGCTCAAGGACAAGCAGGTGCGCTTTGACGGTGTGACTGAGAAGGAGCACATGGTGGACCGGGTCATGGAGCAGCTCAAGCAGCAGTAAGGAGTGACGCAATGGCTCTATTTGCCATCGGAGATACCCACCTGTCCCTGGGCTCAGACAAGTCCATGGAGGTGTTCGGGGGCAGTTGGGAAGGGTATGTGGACAAGCTGCAGGCGGGGTTTTCCGGCGTGTCGGAGGAGGACACGGTGGTGCTGTGCGGGGATCTGTCCTGGGGCATGAGCCTGGAAGAGGCCAGGCGTGACCTGGAGTTTCTCAACGGCCTGCCTGGGGAGAAGTGGATCTTGAAGGGCAACCACGACTACTGGTGGAACACTGCCTCCAAAATGAACGCCTTTTTTCGGGAGCACGGCCTGGAGCGGCTGCACATTCTCCACAACAACTGTGCCTTTTATAAGGATGTGGCCCTGTGCGGCACCCGGGGCTGGTTTTATGAGGAGCAGCAGAACGCCCCCTCGGGGAAGGTGTTTCGCCGGGAGGTCATGCGCCTGGAGACCTCGCTGAAGGCGGCGGGGGAGGCGGAGAAATACTGCTTTCTCCACTATCCGCCCCTGTACAAGGGGTATCAATGCCCGGAGATCTTGCAGCTGCTGGAGCAGTACCAGGTGAAGGTGTGCTGCTACGGCCATCTCCACGGCCCCAGCCACCGCCTGGCGGTGGAGGGGAGTCAGGGAAGTGTGGTCTATCAGCTGGTGGCGGCAGACTACATCGGCTTCACCCCGAAAAAAATTTTGGATTAGCAAAAAAAACAGTGGAAATATTCTGGACAATCTGTTAGAATGGATTGGATTTATCGGAAAGAAAAGCCCCAAGCCAGAGGCGGGGCTAAGTTGGAGGAACGTATACATGAACATCAAGAGCAACGAGAAGAAAGAAAACAGCACCGTTGAGCTGGTCATTGAGGTCAGCGCTGCTGAGTTTGACGCCGCCATCAACAAGGTGTACAACAAGCAGAAGAAGAACATCATGATCCCCGGCTTCCGCAAGGGCAAGGCTCCCCGCAAGATGGTGGAGAAGATGTACGGCGAGAGCGTGTTCTTCGAGGATGCTGTGGAGGAGGCCTATCCCGCTGCCTATGATGCCGCTCTGAAGGAGGCTGGCATTGTGTCCGTGGCCTATCCCAAGCTGGAGATCATGGAGATCAGCAAGGACGGCTTCACCTTCAAGGCCCTGGTCACGGTGCAGCCCGAGGCTTCCGTGAAGGAGTACAAGGGCCTGGTGGTGGCCAAGCCCGAGGTGAAGGTCACCGCCGCCGATGTCAAGGCTGAGATGAAGCCCTACATCGACCGCGCCTCCCGCCTGGTGAGCGTGGACCGCAAGGCCAAGAAGGGCGACGTGGCTGTCATCGACTTTGAGGGCTTCAAGGACGGCGTGGCCTTCGAGGGCGGCAAGGGGGAGAACTACTCCCTGGAGCTGGGCTCCGGCAGCTTCGTCCCCGGCTTCGAGGAGCAGGTCATCGGCATGAAGGCCGGTGAGGAGAAGGACCTGGACATTACCTTCCCCGAGAACTACACCGCCGACCTGGCCGGCGCTGCCGTGGTCTTCAAGGTGAAGGTCAACGAGGTCAAGGAGCGTCAGGAGCCCACCCTGGACGACGAGTTTGCCAAGGACGTGTCTGAGTTTGACACCCTGGACGAGTTCAAGAAGGACCTGAAGGAGAAGCTGAAGGCCCGCCGTCAGGAGCAGGCCGAGCGGGACTACGAGGCCGCTGTCATCGACGCTCTGCTGGACAACCTGGTGTGCGACGTGCCCGAGGCCATGGTGGATTACCGTGCCGACAAGATGGTGGAGGAGCAGGCCATGCGGATGCAGCAGAACGGCCTGAACTTCCAGGACTACCTGAAGTACATGGGCCTGTCCATGGACGATGTGCGTGCCCAGGCCAAGACCGCTGCGGACCGCACCGTGCGCACCGCTCTGGCTCTGGACGCCGTGGCCAAGGCCGAGGGCATTGAGGTCACTCAGGAGGAGCTGGACGCCGAGGTCAAGCGGCTGGCCGAGCAGTTCCACGTCACCGAGGATCAGGTGCGTGAGCTCACCAACCCCGACGACATGAAGCAGGACCTGGCCTCCAAGAAGGCCCTGGATCTGGTGAAGTCCTCCGCCAAGAAGCCCGCCAAGAAGAAGGAAGAGGCTCAGGCTGAGAGTGCCGAGGCCCAGACCGAGGAATGATTTTTGTGGCAAGGGAGGAATATTCCTCCCTTGCCATTGGGTATACTGGGACTGATTTCCAGTGACAAAGGAGAGATTTCCATGAGTTTAGTTCCCTACGTTGTGGAGCAGACCAGTCGGGGAGAGCGTTCTTACGATATTTTCTCCCGCCTGCTCAACGACCGTATTATTTTCCTGGGTGAAGAGGTGAACGCCACCACGTCCGCTCTGGTTGTGGCCCAGCTCCTCTACCTGGAGGCCCAGGACCCGGATAAGGACATTCAGTTCTACATCAACAGCCCCGGCGGCTCCGTCACCGACGGCATGGCCATCTATGACACCATGCAGTATATCAAGTGTGACGTGTCCACCATCTGTGTGGGCATGGCCGCCTCCATGGGGGCGTTCCTGCTCTCCGCCGGCACCAAGGGCAAGCGTCTGGCTCTGCCCAACGCTGAGATCATGATCCACCAGCCCTCTGCGGGCACCCAGGGTCAGATCACGGACATGGCCATCCACCTCAAGCGTCTGGAGGTCATCAAGAAGCGGATGAACCAGATCCTGGCCGACAACTGCGGCAAGAGTGTGGAGCAGGTCACCGCCGACTGTGAGCGTGACAATTTCATGACCGCCGAAGAAGCAGCGGCCTATGGCCTCATTGACAAGGTCATCTACAATCGTTGATGGTGCAAAGGGCGGAGACAAGGTCTGTCTTCGCTCTTTGGCACGTTTCCGAAAGGAAGGTATTTCATGGCTCGAGATGAGTACAAAACCGTTCGCTGTTCCTTTTGCGGCAAGCATCAGGAGCAGGTGGAGCGTATCATTGCCGGACCCGGGGCATACATCTGCAACGAGTGTGTCCACCTCTGCCTGAGCATTCTGGACGAGGAGGAGGAGCCGGTTGCGGGCAATCTGGAGATGCCCGACGTGATCCCCACCCCCCGAGAGATTCGGGAGGTGCTGGATGAGTATATCATCGGCCAGGAGCAGGCCAAAGTGGCCCTGTCCGTGGCGGTATACAACCACTATAAGCGGATCTATTTTGGCGGCGGAGACTCGGTGGAGCTGCAAAAAAGCAACATCCTCCTGGTGGGCCCCACCGGCTGCGGCAAGACCCTCTTTGCCCAGACCCTGGCCCGGGTGCTGAAGGTGCCCTTTGCCATTGCCGACGCCACCACCCTCACCGAGGCCGGTTATGTGGGCGACGACGTGGAGAACATTCTGCTGCGGCTGGTGCAGGCGGCGGATTACGATATTGAGCTGGCTCAGCGGGGCATCATCTATGTGGATGAGATCGACAAGATCGCCCG
>DVKO01000034.1 GCA_018715985.1 Candidatus Enterenecus avicola | reverse complement strand
CTGGACGGCGGCAAGATGTCCAAGTCCAAGGGCAATGTGGTGGACCCCTATATCCTGGCTGAGATGTTCGGGGTGGATGCCCTGCGCTTCTTCCTCATGCGCACCTTCCCCTTCGGCTCCGACGGCAACTTCTCCAATGAGCTGCTCATTCAGACCATCAACACCGACCTGGCCAACGACCTGGGCAACCTGGTCAGCCGCACCACCGCCATGGTGGGCAAGTACTTCGGCGGCCAGCTGCCCGCCGGGTGCAAGACCTGGGCCGAGCCCCAGGAGGTGGACACCCAGCTCATTGGCATGGCCACCGCCCTCCGGGATGCCTACCAGAAGGACATGGACACCTACGCCCCCCACAAGGCCCTGGACGAGATCTTCAAGGTCATTCAGCGGGCCAACAAGTATATCGACGAGAACGCCCCCTGGGCCCTGGCCAAGGACATGGAGGCCAATGGCCCCCGTCTGGCCCATGTGCTGTACAACCTGCTGGAGACCACCCGCATCTGCGGCGTGCTCCTCACCCCCTTTATGCCAGAGAGCATGGACAAGCTGTTTGCCCAGATCGGCGCCTGTGAGGGCTGCCGCACCTGGGAGAGCGCCGGGGTGTGGGGCAGCCTCAGCGACACCGCCGCCGTGTCCAAGGGGGAGAACCTGTTCCCCCGTGTGGACGCCGAGAAGGCCCTGGAGGAGCTGGAGCGGGTGGCCGAGGAGGCCAAGAAGGCTGCCCTCCCCGCCCTGGAGGTGGAGCCCCTGAGTGAGGAGCAGGTGGACTTTGACACCTTCTGCAAAAACGACCTGCGGGCGGTGAAGGTCTTGAACTGCGAGAGCGTGAAGAAGAGCAACAAGCTGCTGAAATTCACCCTGGACGACGGCACCGGCACCCCCCGGCAGATCCTCTCCGGCATTGCCGCCTACTACAAGCCCGAGGAGCTCATGGGCAAGACCCTGGTGGCCATCGTCAACCTGCCCCCCCGCAAGATGATGGGCCAGGAGAGCCAGGGAATGCTCATCTCCGCCGTGCACACCGAGCACGGGGAGGAGAAGCTGAACCTGCTGATGGTCAGCGACGCCATCCGCGCCGGGGCCAAGCTGTGCTGAGAAGGGGTGTGTCCCATGCTCTTTGACACCCACGCCCACTACGACTCCAACCAGTTCAAGGCCGACCGCATGGAGGTGCTCTCCGCCCTGCCCCAGGCCGGAGTGGGGCTGGTGGTGAACCCGGGCTGTGATCTTCCCACCTCCCGCACCGCCGTGGAGCTCTCCGAGACCTTCCCCCACGTGTACGCCGCCGTGGGGGTGCATCCCGGGGACTGCGGGGACTGGCAGGACAGCTGGCTCACAGAACTGGAACAGCTGGCCCGGGAACACCAAAAGGTGCGGGCCATCGGGGAGATCGGCCTGGACTACTATTGGAAGGACAACCCGCCCCGGGACCTGCAAAAGCACGTATTCCACGCCCAGATGGACCTGGCGGAGAAGCTGGGCCTGCCCATCATCGTCCACGACCGGGAGGCCCACGGGGACTGCCTGGAGGCGGTGCAGGCTCATCCCAATATCACGGGGGTGTACCACTGCTATTCCGGCAGCCTGGAGGACGCCAAGACTCTGGTGAAAATGGGGTGGATGCTCTCCTTTACCGGGGTGGTCACCTACAAAAACGCCCGCAAGGCGTTGGAGGTGCTGGAGTGGCTGCCCCTGGACCGGATCATGATTGAGACGGATTCCCCCTACCTCTCTCCCGAGCCCTTCCGGGGCAAGCGAAACGACTCCCGCCACGTGTATCGGGTGGCGGAGACCATCGCCCTGGTGAAAAACCTCACCGTGGCAGAGGTGGAAGAGGCCACCTGGCAAAACGGCTGCCGGTTCTTTGACATTAAATGTCCGAAATGACGGTAAAACACCCAATACCTGGGAGATAACCCTGGTATTGGGTGTTTTTTTCACAGAATATTCACCCTTACCGGGGAAGGAGAGGCTATACTGAGGAAAACAATACAGAAGGGAAGCGACAGTATGAAGGAGCTTCAGGAGATGGTGGGCCTGCTCACCGGTGAGTTTGATAACAGAGCTCAGTTTGAGGCCAAGGAGCAGGCGGGGGAGGCCTTCCCCTATGCCCGCCACGTCAACACCGTGTGCAATGACAAGATCACCAATCTGCCCGCCGACTTTGCCGGGCTGTTCGTGGTGGAGGAGAGCTACTACACCCAAAACGGCAGCACCCACGCCGCCCCCCACCTGTTCCTCTTCACCCAGGAGGGGGAGAAGGTGAAGCTGACCTCCTATGATCTTCCCCAGGGGTACGACAAGAACTCCTTTACCTACCAGCAGATGGGCCAGGTGGAGTTTGGCCAGCTGAAGGTCTCGGAGAAGTTCACGCCCGCGGTATATGAGAAGCGGGACGGCGTGTGGGAGGGGGGCAGCGTGAGTATGTTTACCCCGGTGCTGAAATTCACCCTCTTTGAGCGGTTCTCCCCCCAAGTGCTGGAGGTCACTGAGCACATGGAGGTGGGTGGCAAGCGGACCTTTGGGTATGACGAGCCCATACTTTATAAGAGACTGAGACTTGAATTATAAGACAGCCAGGTAACGCCAGGCCCAAAGCCTCCCTCAGGGAGGGAGGTGGCACGGCGGAGTCGTGACGGAGGGAGATTGTGGTACAGGCCAAAGGGTATTTCCACAGTAGGCGGTGTGTAGAGACTGGCAGAGGACTCATATCTGGCACTGGCTACAGCCTGCCGCCCGCTTGCTCCCTCAGTCACCTTCGGTGACAGCTCCCTCCCGGAGGGAGCCATAGGCTGCGTCCCACCCTTGACAATTCCCCCCACAGGTGATATAGTGTCCCCATCAAAATGGCTGAGACGGAGAAGAGCCGAAAGAAGCAGCTGCCCAGAGAGGGATGTGTATGGTGCAAGCATCCTGCATCCTGCCTTCGGCGGTACCACTCCCGAGCTGCCCGGGACATGACCGGGACGGGGCCCTCCCGTTACAGAGGACACAAGCGGCAAGACGTTATGTGCAGGCACTGGCGCACTTTTGGTGTCATGCTCGCACCCTTCGCAACGGCCAACTGCTCCACACTCCGCCGAAAATGCCGCCGGGCTGTACCCGGCCTGTTTTTCGGTCTGCGTGTGTCGCTGTTGCCCTGCTCTCGGGTGCTGCGCACTTCGTTTTGCAAGCAGGGTGGAACCGTGGAGTATAAGTGCGTGGAACCGTCGTGAGCAGCACGGATGGACCGGAGCAAGGGCGAAAAATAAGATTTGCTGGCAAATCTGTTTTTTGCCCGAGTCGGAGGGAAGCCGTGCGTCGCGAACAGGTGCAGCGTAGCTACATACCTCACCCCTGAATATCTCTCAGGGGTGAGGCTTTTTTCGTACCTTCGCCCCGAACCAATTTGAATAGGAGGGCAATACCATGAGCGAAGAAACAAATCTGTACACCTTTGAAAATCCCGAGTACCGCAAGACCTATTGGCACACCTGTTCCCACGTGCTGGCCCAGGCCATGAAGCGGCTCCACCCCGAGGTGAAGCTGGCCATCGGCCCTGCCATTGAGAACGGGTTCTACTACGACTTTGACACCCCCGAGCCCTTTTCCGAGGATCAGCTGGCCGAACTGGAAGCCGAGATGCGTAAGATCTGCAAGGAGAAGCTGAAGCTGGAACGCTTCGAGCTGCCCCGGGAGCAGGCGCTGAAGCTGCTGGAGGACAAGGGGGAGCCCTACAAGGTGGAGCTGGTCCACGGCCTGCCGGAGGACGCGGTGATCTCCTTTTACAAGCAGGGGGAGTTCACCGATCTGTGCGCCGGCCCCCACCTGGACTCCACCGGCCGGGTCAAGGGCAACGCCATCAAGCTCACCGCCTGCAACGCCGCCTACTGGCGGGGGGACTCCAGCCGCCAGACCCTCCAGCGCATCTACGGCATCGCCTTTCCCAAGAAGGAGGAGCTGGACGCCTACCTGGCCAAGCTGGAGGAGGCCAAGCGCCGGGATCACCGGCGGCTGGGCAAGGAGCTGGGCCTGTTCATGCTCACCGAGGAGGGGCCCGGCTTCCCCTTCTTCCTGCCCCGCGGCATGGTGCTGAAAAACACCCTGATCGACTACTGGCGGCAGGTGCATAAGCGCTACGGCTATGTGGAGATCTCCACCCCCGTCATTCTCAACCGGCAGCTGTGGGAGCGCTCGGGCCATTGGGCGCACTACAAGGACAATATGTACACCACCGTTATCGACGGGGAGGACTACGCTGTCAAGCCCATGAACTGTCCCGGGGGCATGATGGTCTACGCCAGCCAGCCCCACTCCTACCGGGACCTGCCCCTGCGGGTGGGCGAGCTGGGCCTGGTCCACCGTCACGAGCTGTCCGGCGCCCTCCACGGCCTGTTCCGAGTGCGCTGCTTCACTCAGGATGACGCCCACCTGTTCATGACCCAGGGCCAGCTCAAGGACGAGATCAAGAACGTGGTCAAGCTCTTTGACGAGGTCTATTCCGTCTTCGGCCTGCCCTACCAGATCGAGCTGTCCACCATGCCCGAGGATCACATTGGCACCGTGGAGCAGTGGGAGCACAACCAGGACATCCTCAAGCAGGCCATCACCGAGATGGGCAAGCCCTTCACCATCAACGAGGGGGACGGGGCCTTCTACGGCCCCAAGCTGGACTTCCACCTGGCCGACTCGCTGGGCCGCACCTGGCAGTGCGGCACCGTCCAGCTGGACTCCCAGCTGCCCGAGCGCTTCCAACTGGAGTATGTGGGTGAGGACGGGGAGAAGCACCGGCCCGTCATGCTCCACCGGGTGGTGCTGGGCTCCATCGAGCGGTTTATCGGCGTCATCACCGAGCACTTCGCCGGCGCCT
>DVKO01000033.1 GCA_018715985.1 Candidatus Enterenecus avicola | reverse complement strand
GGAGAGAAGATTAACGACGAGATCCAGGCCGAAATCATGGAGTATATCACCAAGCTGGAGGAGATCACCGGCAAGAAGTTCGGTGACAAGGAAAATCCCCTGCTGGTCTCCGTCCGTTCCGGCGCCCGTGCCTCCATGCCCGGCATGATGGATACCATCCTCAACCTGGGCCTCAACGAGCAGGTTGTGGAGGTCATTGCCAAGAAGTCCGGCAATCCCCGCTGGGCCTATGACTGCTATCGGCGGTTCATCCAGATGTACTCCGACGTGGTCATGGAAGTGGGCAAGAAGTACTTTGAGGAGCTCATTGACAAGATGAAGACTGCCCGGGGCGTGACCCAGGACGTGGAGCTCACCGCCGACGACCTGAAGGAGCTGGCTGAGCAGTTCAAGGCCGAGTACAAGGAGAAGGTGGGCGCCGACTTCCCCACCGATCCCGTGGACCAGATGATGGGCGCCGTCAAGGCCGTGTTCCGCTCCTGGAACAACCCCCGCGCCATCGTGTACCGCCGCATGAACGACATCCCCGGCTCCTGGGGCACCGCCGTCAACGTGCAGTCCATGGCCTTCGGCAACATGGGCGACGACTGCGGCACCGGCGTGGCCTTCACCCGCAACCCCGCCACCGGCGAGAAGAAGCTGATGGGCGAGTTCCTGACCAACGCCCAGGGCGAGGACGTGGTGGCCGGCGTGCGCACCCCCATGCCCATCAGCCAGATGGCCGAAAAGTTCCCCGAGGCCTACATCCGCTTTGAAGCCGCAGCCAAGGCCCTGGAGGACCACTATCACGATATGCAGGACATGGAGTTTACCGTGGAAAACGGCAAACTGTATATGCTCCAGACCCGCAACGGCAAGCGCACCGCCACTGCCGCTTTGAAAATCGCCTGTGACCTGGTGGACGAGGGCCAGATCACCGAGCAGCAGGCGGTGCTGATGATCGACGCCCGCAATCTGGACTCCCTGCTCCACCCCCAATTCGACCCCGCAGCGCTGAAGAACGCCGCCCCCATCGGCTCTGCCCTGCCCGCCTCTCCCGGCGCCGCCTGCGGCCGCATCGTCTTTACCGCCGAGGACGCCAAGGAGTGGGCCAACCGGGGTGAGCCCGTGGTTCTGGTTCGTCTGGAGACCAGCCCCGAGGACATCGAGGGCATGGCCGCCTCCCAGGGCATTCTCACCGTCCGGGGCGGCATGACCTCCCACGCCGCCGTGGTGGCCCGTGGCATGGGCACCTGCTGTGTCTCCGGCTGCGGCGCCATCAAGATGGACGAGGCCAACCGCCAGTTTGAGCTGGGCGGCAAGGTCTACCGCCAGGGCGACTGGCTGAGCCTGGACGGCTCCACCGGCAACATCTACGGCCAGCCTCTGCCCACCGTGGACGCCTCCATCGGCGGCGAGTTCGGGCGCATCATGGCCTGGGCCGACAAGTACCGCCGTCTCCAGGTGCGCACCAACGCCGACAACCCCAGAGACGCCCGCCAGGCCATGAAGTTCGGCGCCCAGGGCATCGGCCTGTGCCGCACGGAGCATATGTTCTTTGAGGGCGAGCGCATTCTGGCCATCCGGGAAATGATCTGCTCGGACACCACCGAGCAGCGGGAAAAGGCCCTGGCCATTCTGGAGCCCATGCAGCAGGGCGACTTCGAGGCCATGTATGAGGCCATGGAGGGCACCCCCATCACCATCCGCTTCCTGGATCCCCCCCTCCACGAGTTCGTCCCCACCGATGAGCCGGACATCGTGCAGCTGGCCAACGCCATGTTCAAGAGCGTGTCCGACATCAAGGCCATCATCGCCAGCCTCCACGAGTTCAACCCCATGATGGGCCACCGTGGCTGCCGTCTGGACGTCACCTACCCCGAGATCGCCCGGATGCAGACCCGCGCCGTCATCAAGGCCGCCCTCAACGTCCAGGCCAAGCACCCGGAGTGGAACATCGTTCCCGAGATCATGATCCCCCTGGTGGGCGAGGTGAAGGAGCTGGCCTACGTCAAGAGCGTGGTGGTGGAGACCGCCGACCAGCTGATCCAGGAGTCCGGCACCGACCTGAAGTACAAGGTGGGCACCATGATCGAGATCCCCAGAGCCGCCCTCACCGCCGATGAGATCGCCAAGGAAGCCGACTTCTTCTCCTTCGGCACCAATGATCTGACCCAGATGACCTTCGGCTTCTCCCGTGACGACGCCGGTAAGTTCCTGGAGTCCTACTACGACAAGAAGATCTACGAGTTTGACCCCTTCCAGCGCCTGGATCAGGTGGGCGTGGGCAAACTGGTGGAAATGGCCGCCACCCTGGGCCGCAAGACCAAGCCCGGTTTGAAGCTGGGCGTGTGCGGCGAGCACGGCGGCGAGGCCTCCTCGGTGCAGTTCTTCCACAACATTGGGTTGGACTATGTCTCCTGCTCCCCCTTCCGGGTGCCCATCGCCCGGCTTGCTGCGGCGCAGGCAGCCATCCGCAACCCCAACTAATCCAAAGCGCAGTACAGGCGCACCGCTTTTGCGGTGCGCCTGTGTGATTGATATGAGACAAGACCGCAGGCCATGCCACTTTTCTGGGCACAGCCTGCGGCCTTCATTTGATTTCCTGCTCCAAAGCGTCAAATTCCGGCGTGGAGAAAAACTCTCCCAGTGTGATTTCCAAACCATCACACAGCTTTTTAATGGTAACCGTCCCTGGATTTCTGCTTTCCCCGTTTAGGATGCTTTTTACAGTGGCCTGAGAAACCCCCGCCAAATTACTGAGTCCATTGGGCGTGATCCCCCGCTCCTTGCACAACTGGCGAATCCGAAAAACGATAACTTCTCGCGTGTCCATATTGCTCTCCTCAGTGACATATCGTCCCCCATATGATAGGTCATTCGGAGTTTTTGCATTAGTGATACTTCACTAATCAAACAAATTATGTTATATTAGTGATATATCACATTCTGACACAAAGAGAGGTATGGCATATGCTGGAATACACTTGCTGTTTCACCGGTCACCGTCCCCAGTCGCTCCCATGGGGCTACCACGAAGGAGACCCCCGCTGCATCAGCCTGAAACACCGGTTAAAGGGGGAGATCCTATGCGCCATTCACGACCATGACATCCGCTATTTCCTCTCCGGGATGGCGCAAGGGGTGGACACCTGGGCGGCTGAGATGGTGCTGGAGCTCCAGCGGGACTATTCCATTTTTCTGGAGTGCGTCCTGCCCTGCCGTGACCAGGCCATCCGCTGGCCCTACGAGAGCCGACGCCGATATCGCTCCATCCTCCAGCGGTGTAACCAGGTCACTTTGCTCCAATCCCAGTACAGTCAGGATTGTTTCCAACGCCGCAATCAATACATGATCGACCGCAGCGGATTGGTCATTGCCGTATGGAACGGAACTCCCAGCGGAACCGGAAACACGGTACGGTACGCCAAAGCCAAGGGCAAGCTGGTATATACGCTCACACCATGATTTTGTGCAAAGCCCCCGGACGTGCTGTCCGGGGGCTTTCCTCATGCCTCTTTCTTCTGATAATACTGGGCTTGCGCCTGCCACAGCTGGGCGTACACGCCCTCTGCCTCCACCAGCTGCTGGTGGCTGCCCTGCTGGACGATGTGGCCGTGGTCAAAGACCACGATGTCGTCGCAGAACTTGCAGGAGGAGAGCCGATGGCTGATGTACACCGCCGTCTTGTCCCCGGCGATCTGGTCGAACTTGGAGTACACCTCCGCCTCCGCAATGGGGTCCAGAGCGGCGGTGGGTTCGTCCAGGATGATAAAGGGTGCATCCTTGTAAAGGGCCCGGGCAATGGCGATTTTCTGGGCCTCGCCCCCGGAGACCTCCACCCCCTTCTTCTCCAGGTCCTTGTAGAGATAGGTGTCCAGGCCCTGGTCCATCCTCTCCACCCGGTCCATGACCCCCGCCTGGGTCAGGCAGCGGGTGACCCGCTCCCGGTCGTACTGGGTGCGCCCGGCCACGTTCTGGCCCAGGGGCAGGGCCAGCAGGTGGAAGTCCTGGAACACCACCGAGAAGATGGCAATATAGTCCTGATACCGGTATTTGCGGATGTCAATGCCGTTTAACAGGATTTCTCCCTCGGTGGGGTCGTAGAGACGGCACAGAAGCTTGATGAAGGTGGACTTGCCGCTGCCGTTCTCCCCCACCACCGCCAGGCGGCTGCCCACCTGGAATTTCAGGTTCACATGGCGCAGGGCCCAGGCCTCACTGTCCGGGTAACGGAAGGATACATCCCGGAACTCCACCTGATAGTTGCGGTCGGAGCGCTTTTCTGTGGTGAGGGTTCCCTGGTACATCTGGTTTTCTTCATCTAACAGCTGGATATTGGTTTTGAGATATACAGCATTAAGTCGTATCATTCCCATACTGCGCAGCAGTTGGGACACCCCCACAAACAAGGTGGTCACGGCTCCTACATACTGGGTGATCCCGCCCACACCAAAAGCTCCCGCCCAAGACTTCAGGCATACATACAGGTACACGACTCCGGTCAGGATGGCAGAGACTCCCTCAGAGGCTGCCATCCAAAGCCCCATAGGTCCCCACCCCTTACGAGCCAAAGGGGACTTTGTTCCAAAGGTATTGTAATTCTCGAAATAATACGCTCCCACCTTACACTGCTCATACAGGCGGGTATCCAATGCACGTTTTGCAGTGATGGCATCATATCCATAGGCCGTAAATATCCGGTTTCCCAGCAGGGCATCTTGAACACATGCACTCCAGTAGGCGTTGCTCCGGTTGGCACATGCGGGAGCCAGCAGTGCGGTCGCAACCATAACCAGAACCACCCCCAACAGGCACAACGGATGATTTAGAAAGGAAAGCACATGGTCCTGCGGGACTTTCTGGAACACCAGCCCCACAGACAGTACTAATCCTGTGATAATCTGAATTGCAGCTTCCACTGCAACGGAGAGTGTTGTGAGGACATGCAGGCTTCCCCACCCAGCCCAATTGGCGTTTTGGCGAAGCTGGGAATATAGATCATAGGTTTCTTGTTTTTGCAAAATGGAATAATCCAATTCCATCATCTTATCCATATAGAACTTTTCATTTTGCTGCCCCGCCAATTTCAGTTCCATCTCATTCCAACGGGTAAACGCACCCCCTAGCAGTAACAAGGCCGTGGTGGTCCCCAGCAAAAACACCACCCATTGGGTAAGCACTTGGGGGTCTCGCCCCTGGGACAACTCCTCGATGATGCGGGCAGAGAAGTATATGGTACTATATGGTGTCACGCCCTTCACCAAAGCATTGAGAAACATAGATATAAAAATCTGGGGACGAACCTTCCACCACATGCGCCAGATCCGCATGGTCATATGAAAGCTCTCTCTCCAACTCAGCTTCTCTTCCATGCTTCATCCCCTCCTTCCTGATAATATCGACTCTGAACCTCAAAGAGTTTGGCGTACCCGCCACCCAAATCCAGCAGGGACTGATGGGTGCCCTCCTCTGCAATGCGCCCCTGTTCCATATACAAAATACGGTCGCAGAACCGGGTGGAGGCCAGCCGGTGGGAGATGAACAGGGAGCTCTTCCCCTGGGTCATAGAATTGTACTTCATGTAAATGTCGTGCTCGGCCAGAGGGTCCAAGGCTGCGGTGGGCTCGTCCAGCACCACCACAGGTGCGTCCCGATACAGGGCCCGGGCCAGCATCAGCCGCTGCATCTGTCCCCCGGACAGCTCCACCCCGTCCTCAAACACATTGCGGGTCACAGGGGTGTCCATTCCCTTGGGCAGAGCTTCCACCGCCTGGGTCAGCCCTGCCTTTTCCAGGCACTCCGCCACCCTGGCCCGATCGATTCCATCCACCCGCTGGGCCACATTCACCGCCACATTGGTGTCCAACACGGAAAATTCCTGGAACACCGCAGAAAACAGATGATAGTATTCCCTGCGGTTATAGGTACGGATGTCCACTCCATTGAGGCGGACACTCCCTCGGGTGGGGTCCAAAAAGCCACACAACAGCTTGACCAAAGTGGTCTTGCCCGCTCCGTTGAGGCCCACAATGGCCACCTTTTCCCCCGGATGGAGGGTGAAGGTAAGATTGGAGATGGTGTCCTTCTCGGCCCCAGGATAGCGGTAGGACACATGGTCCAACTTGATTTCACAGTTCTTCAAGCCTTGGGGCAATGGCGCTCCCTCCTCAAAGGCAAAAGACTCCGGCCACTCCAAAAACTCCCGCATTTTAGATATCTCCAGGCTCTGACGTTGCAGAGTAGAAAACTGTTCCATAATCCCCTTCACCCACTGAGTAAAGCCGCTGATGGCGGCAAAGTACAGCAGAAACTGTGATGCGGACAGTCCCTGGGTCAGGGTCAGCCAGATGAGATAGGCATAGGCTCCCCCGTTGCGCAGCAGGGTGAGCAGAGCATCCACCACATGGGTGAGAAAGTACACCCGCTCTTGCCGCATGAGAAAGGCCTGATAAGCCGCCATGGCGCTGTCCCAGACCTCCTCCAGCCAGGGACGCAGGCCAAAAATTCTCAAATCCTGTGCCTGCTCCCTCTTGGTGGTCACTCTCCGCACATAGTTCATCTGGTTGGTATATGCAGCCTCCTCCTCTCTGTGGCGATACCCCCAGCCGTGAAGCCGCTGATTGACCAGATATCCTACCGCAGTCGTGAGGACCACCAACGCCACCATCCAACCACTCAGCCCCGTCAATAGAAGCAGATATGCCACAAACCCCAATACATTGGTCAGGATATCCGTACAGGTGGTCCAAATCCCCTCACACGGGGCACTGTTGCTGGAGCAGGTCCGTTGGGCCTGCTCTCCCGCTCGTAGAAACTCTGTGTCCATCAAATTGGGATAGGAGGTTGACGTATGCTTATTGACGATACGGAGAATGATCATCTCCCGCAATTCGATGCGTCCAAACAGAGAGTTTTCACGCAAGTAGGTCTTGCCGCCCCACAGCAGCAGCAGCGCCAGGGTAAACACCCCGATGGTGGCCAGCAGCTGGGGCAGGGGCACGTGCCCCTCCACCTGGCCCAGCACCACGGGGACAAAGAGCATTTCCACCACCGTAGCCCCGGCGGTGGCCACCGCCAGCAGCAGGCAAATGAGCAGCACCGAGGGGCAGTTGCCCCACGCCGCCCGGACGAAGTAGGCGGTATTCTGCCACATATTATATGTGGGCTTTTTCTTCTTCTCCTTCATGTTCTCACCTCACCCGTACCTTATCACAAAAATTCGCCCCCGGAGTGATCCGGGGACGAATGGCAAATCTGGGGTGCCGAACTGCACCTCACAGCTGTGGAATTAAGATCTCCGTGGTAAAGGCCCCCGCCTCACTGTTGCGGCTCAAATACCCGTCCAGCCGTTCCACAATGTCGTCCATGCGCACCAGCCCAAAGCCGTGGCCCTCCCCTTTGGTGGTACGAAAGCCCTTTCCTACCTTACTGAGCTTTCCAGTGGCGGTGAAGTTGGTGAAGGAGATGTACAGCTGGGTGCCCTTCATGTCCATATACACCCGGATGAGCCGCTCCTGGGGCGGCAGGGCCAGGCTGGCCTCCATGGCGTTGTCAAAGAGATTGCCCAGGATGACGCACAAGTCCAGCTCGGACATGGTCAGCCTTACCGGGATGTGGGCATCCACCTGCACCGGGATGTCCCGGGCCTTGGCCAGGGAGATCTTGCTGTTCAAAATGGCGTCTGCCATGGCGTTGCCCGTCTTCACCACCATGTCCACCGTGTTCAAATCTGTGTCCAGCAGGTCCAGGTAGGCCCGGATGGCCTCCAGATCCCCCTGGGCGGCGTAGGCCTTCATGGTCTGGATGTGGTTGCGGTAGTCGTGCCGCCACCCCCGCATCTGCCGGTACATATTTTCCACCTCTTGGTAGTGAGTGTCCAGCAGCTCCCGCTGGTAGTTCTCCAGCTTTTCATTCACCCGTTTGGATAGAAATCCCATGGTGTCCTCCTCAAGAATGGGCGATGATGGCCCGGTTCAGTCCCTCATAGGCTCCCCGGGGCAGGGGCAGCACACTGCCGTCGGCCAGCACCACCTGGCTTCTGGTCACCCGGCGCACCGCCTCCAGATTCACCACCATGGAGCGGCCCAGGCGGTGGAACCGCCCGTCCAGCTCCTCCTCCAGCCCCCTCAGGGTGGCCTTGGTGGTATAGTCCTCCCTGCCGTGCACCGTCACATAGTTGCGGCACACCTCCAGGTAGCGGATTTCCCCCAGGGGGATGCGCACCATCTCGCCCCCCTGCTCCAGGGTGAGCACACGTTCTTCCCGGCGCACCTTGTCCACCGCCCGGTCCAGCACCGTGCGCAGCTTGTCCCCGTCCACCGGCTTGAGCAAGTAGTGGAGGGCCGCCACCTCGTACCCCTCCGCGATGTAGTCCGAATACCCAGTGATAAAGACGATCTGCACCTGCTGGTTGCCCCGGCGGATCTCTTTGGCCAGGCTCACCCCGTCCAACTGCCCCATCTCGACGTCCAGCAGCAGCAGGTCAAACCGCTTTTCCTCTTCGTAGCGGAACAAAAAGCTCTCCGCCGACGGGAACTGTTCCACATGGAGGGTGATCCCCCGCTCCTGGGCCCAGCGGCTCAGCAGACTGCCCACATAGGCCCCATCGGTCTGGCTATCGTCACAGATACCCACCCGCAGTTCCATCTTACCCTTTCCTCCTCCCAGAGCAAAAAAGGGGGCAAGCTGCCCGCTTGCCCCCTTTTCATGCGCTTGTTATTTAGGCCAGAGTGGCTTTCACGGCCTGGGCCAGCTCACCCAGAGCCCCGCGGCTGGTGTCATCCAGGGCGGAGCGGATGGTGACCACCTGGTCCAGCACGGTGATGTTCTTCAGCTGATCCAGAGCGGCCCGCATCTCCTTGGCGGCCAGCGGCGCCCAAGTGCCGTTCTCCACCAGAGCCACCGTGCGGTTCTGGAATGCCTTGGTCTTGAGCCGATAGAGGAAGGTGGCCATGGGAGTGAATACGAAGTTGTCATAGGTGGAGGCGGCCAGCACCAGGTTGGTGTACTGGAACGCCTTGGCCACTGCCTTGGACCAGTCCTCACGGGTCAGGTCGATGGCTTCCACCTTCACGCCCTCATTCTTCAGCATATCCACCAGCTCCAGCGCGGCCTTGGCGGTGTTGCCGTGGATGGAGGCATAGGCCACCAGCACGCCCTTCTCCTCCGGCTGATAGGTGCTCCACAGGTTGTATTTCTCCAGGGCCACACCCAGGGCATCCCCGGTAAGCACGGGGCCGTGGAGGGGGGCAACCACAGCGATGTCCAGACCAGCAGCCTTCTTCAGCAGGGCCTGGACCTGAGGGCCGTACTTACCCACAATGTTCAGATAGTAGCGGCGGGATTCCTCCACCCACTCGGTCTCGGGATTGCCGTCCCCGAAGCGTCCGAAGCCGTCGGCGGAGAAGAGCACCTTCTCCTTGGCCTCGTAGGACACCATAACCTCAGGCCAATGCACCATAGGAGCCATGACAAAGGTCAGGCTGTGCTCGCCCAGCTCCAGCACATCCTTCTCCTTGACCACCACAGCGCGGTCCGTATAGTCCACGCCGGTGAACTGCTTGAGCATGGGGAAGGTCTTGGCGTTGCCCACCAGCTTCATCTGGGGATAGCGCTGGGCCAGCTGGGCAATACTACCAGCGTGGTCGGGCTCCATGTGGTGCACCACCAGATAGTCCGGCTGGCGCTCCCCCAGCACCTCAGCCAGGTTGGCCATCCACTCCTGGGTCTTTCTGGGGTCTACGGTGTCCAAAATGGCCACCTTTTCGTCCATAATCACATAGGAATTGTAGGTCACACCCTGAGGCACCACGTACTGGCTCTCGAACAGGTCAATGTCGGTATCATAGCATCCGATCTGATAGATCGCGGTTGAATTGAGCAGTCGATTCACTTGTAACCACACCTCTCTAGATATATCCCAATAATTTTACAATGAGTTGGTGGGAGCGTCAAGGAACTTTTTCTACAATTTCGGTCGTTCCATTCTCTGCCGCTTTGTAAATCCTCTCCCCGTCCCCCTTCTCTCCTTGACTTTACACAAACGGTCTGTTAGAATTTAATTGTAAATATGATATTAGGGGTTTTTATTTATGAGTTTCAAAGTTATCGTTGACAGCTGCTGCGACCTCAGCCCCGAGCTGCTCAAGTCCGGTATTTTCCACAGCGTTCCCCTTTCCATATACGTCGGTGAAACCGAGTTCCGGGACGACGAAACCCTGGTGCCCCAGTCTCTGGTGGACGCCATGGCCATGTCTCAGCAGGCCTCCCACACCGCCTGTCCCTCTCCGGCGGACTATCTGGACGCCTTTGAGGCGGTGGAGGGGGACATCTATGTGGTGACTCTGTCCGCCCTTCTCTCCGGCTCCCACAACAGCGCCTGGCAGGCGGCCCAGATGTTTGTGGAGGAGCATCCCCAGCGGAACATCCACGTATTTAACTCCTGCTCCGCATCTGCCGGAGAGACCCTCATTGCCCTGAAAATCTCAGAGCTGGCCTCCTCTGGCTTGCCCTTTGCCCAGGTGGTGTCCCAGGTGGACAGCTACATCGCCCCCATGAACACCCTATTCGTGCTGGAGAACCTGGATATGCTGCGCAAAGCCGGACGTCTCACCCGAGTGCAATCCCTGGTCACCGGTGCTCTGCGGGTCAAGCTGGTCATGGGCTCCACTCCCCAGGGGGAGATCATCAAGCACACTCAGGCCCTGTCCATGAAGCAGGCGCTGAACAAACTGGTGGACATCGTGGCCGCAGACGAAAACCACAAAGGCAAGCTGCTGTGCATTGCCCACTGTCTGTGCCGTGAGCGGGCGGAGTACCTGCGTATGCTGATCCTCAAGTCCTGTGAGGTGGCCGACGTGCTCATTACCGAGACCCGGGGCATCAGTTCGTTCTACGCCAATGACGGCGGCGTCATTGTGGCCTACTAAGAGACAGCGGAAAGGAGCGTTCCCCATGGACCATCCATCCAAACGGGACCAGCGCCGGGCTCTGTTCTTCCGACGCTGGATGTATTGGGTTCTCATCACCACCCTGGTGCTGTGTGTCATCGGGTTGGGAGTCAACGTGGCCCAGTGGCTGGGGTATCTATAAATTTTCTGAGAAAAAAACTTCCACTGTGGCCTACGGTCACAGTGGAAGTTTTTTTACCTCATATTATCCATTCAGCTCTTCGCTGACACCATGTTCCATATCGGTACGGTGGTACACCACCATGGACACCCCCGAATCCTGAATGAGGATGTCCTTGGGCAATCTGGAACACACATATGTGACATACAAATCCCCTGCAGCCCCGGACAAATTGGCGATTTGGATATAATATATGCCCCAAAACCACTGGATGTCCACCCAGGCGCAGACCACCAGCAACACAATTCCCCAAACAACCACCGGAGCCAAGGCAATGATCAGATACGCTCTCTTCCCGTAATATTCCTTGCTTCCAGCATACGCATAGAGCCCGGTAAATCCATAGCGCACCGTTTGAGATCCAAAGAACTTCATACACAGGCCGTGTACCAACTCGTGCAGCACCATGTAAACCACCGTACCCAGCACCATGATTACGATGTTCCAGCCGTGAAACAGAGTCGTAATGGGCACCATCAGATTTCCGATGAAGGCCAGAACTGCCAACAGTCCCAAGGCAATGCCATTGACCGTCACAGCCATCTTTTTATCCTTCTGAAGGTCAACGGTCAACCGTTCTTGGTATCCGTCGGGAAGTTTTGTCAAGCATTTCATGGTTTCCCCTCATCTCATCGGTCATATTCCTATGTATTTTACCATATCATGCTCCTTGTGTATAGGGTCCCCTCCTCCATCTGCAAGGAGTTCCTTCTAATCCAAGCAAAAAGAACGAGCACAGCTTTCGCTGTGCTCGTTCTGGCGCGGAAGGAGGGATTTGAACCCTCGCGCGGCTTTAGACCGCCTACTCCCTTAGCAGGGGAGCCCCTTCGGCCTCTTGGGTACTTCCGCAGATCCGAATAACAAGAGATATAAAATTGGCGGAGAGGGTGGGATTCGAACCCACGGCCCTTTCGAGTCACTAGTTTTCAAGACTAGCTCCTTAAACCACTCGGACACCTCTCCATGATGGAGCTTGCAGCCCAAATGCAAGAGTTATCTTACCATAGGGTGCCCATTCTGTCAAGATATTTTTCACAATTCCTCCTCCCCCTGGTTTCCCCATCTTTATTCCTTGACAAACCCACTTTCTTCCGCTAAAATATCACTTAGTCAAAGGCGACGATGGGAAGAAGACACAGCCGAGATTCTTCAGAGAGCCGGTGGCTGGTGCAAACCGGCGGATGTCCCTGTGTGTATACTGGACCCGGAGCCGCCGTCCTGAACCGGGTGCAGTAAGGACGGACGGGTGATCCCGTTACAGGTCGAGGCCTTGTTGGAGGTCGTGAGCGTCCATGGGTGACCGTGGGCGGAATTAGGGTGGTACCGCGTCGTTTGACGCCCCTGACATTTTGCGTCGGGGGCTTTTTTCATACCCCGAAGCTGTCCAAAGGAGGAAATATCCCCATGAATTTGAAACCTGGATTTCAGAAGTACATTCCATTCCAACCCCAGCCCATCACCAACCGCACCTGGCCGGACAAGGTGCTGACCCACGCCCCCGTGTGGTGCTCTGTGGACCTGCGGGACGGAAATCAGGCCCTCATCGACCCCATGAACCTGCAGGAGAAGCTGGAGTACTTCCACACCCTGCTGGACATCGGCGTGAAGGAAATTGAGATCGGCTTCCCCTCCGCCTCCGAGACGGAGTACGAGATCTGCCGAGAGCTCATCGAGGGGGGGCACATCCCCGACGACGTGACCATCCAGGTGCTGGTGCAGGCCCGGGAACACCTGATCCGCCGCACCTTTGAGGCCATTGAGGGCGCCAAAAACGTGATCCTCCACTTCTATAACTCCACCTCCACCTTGCAGCGCAAGGTGGTCTTTGGCATGGACCGGGACGGCATCACCAAGATCGCCACCGACGCCGCCGACCTCATCTATGAAATGGCCCAGCCCGTCATTGAGGCGGGCACCAATCTGCGCTTTGAGTACTCCCCCGAGTCCTTCATGGGCACCGAGATGGACTACGCCGTGGAAATCTGCGCCGCCGTACTGGACCACCTCCACGCCACGGCGGAGAACCCCGTCATTTTGAACCTGCCCACCACAGTGGAAAACTGTATGCCCAACCAGTTTGCGGATATGCTGGAGTACTTCATCCGCAACCTGCCCGGCCGGGAGCGGGCCATCATCTCCCTGCACCCCCACAATGACCGGGGCACCGGCGTGGCCACCACCGAGCTGGGGCTGCTGGCCGGGGCGGACCGGGTGGAAGCCACCCTCTTTGGCAACGGTGAGCGCACCGGCAACGTGGACATGGTGACCTTGGCCATGAATATGTGGACCCAGGGGATTGACCCCCATCTGGATTTCCACAACATCAACCAGATCCGGGATATGTACGAACGGTGCACCAAGATGAAGATCGGGGAGCGCCAGCCCTACGTGGGAGAACTGGTGTTCACCGCCTTCTCCGGCAGCCACCAGGACGCCATCAACAAGGGCTTCCACTATATGCAAAGCAGCGGCACCGACCTGTGGGAAGTGCCCTACCTGCCCATCGACCCCGCCGACGTGGGGCGGGAGTACGAGCCCATCATCCGCATCAATTCCCAGTCCGGCAAGGGCGGCGCCGCCTTTGTCATGCAGCAGAACTTCGGCTACGACCTTCCCAAGGCCATGCACGCCGAGTTCGGCGCAGTGGTACAGAAGGAGTCCGACCGGGTGGGCAAGGAGCTCAAGCCGGAGCAGATTTTCCAGCTCTTCGACCAGGAATATCTGTCCGTGCCCAAGACCTATCAGCTGGA
Source organism: Candidatus Enterenecus avicola (assembly GCA_018715985.1). GTDB lineage: Bacteria > Bacillota > Clostridia > Oscillospirales > Oscillospiraceae > Enterenecus > Enterenecus avicola. Next base: position 2,102 of record DVKO01000033.1, on the reverse strand, counting down.
GCGCCACAGCTTCCAGGAGGACGCCCGCCATGGGGACGCCAGTTGGGTGGAGTTTGTGGGCGAGGTGAGCTACAAAGGCCATCCCATGGAGGCCTTTGGCGAGGGCAACGGCCCCATCGACGCCTTCTTCAACGCTCTGCACAACCTGCCCGAGGCCCCCATTGACGGCTATCAGTTTGTAGACTATAAGGAGCACGCCATCTCCTCCGGCTCGGACACCCAGGCGGTGTGCTACATCCACCTCAAAACCCCCGACGGACAGGACGTGTTCGGCGTGGGCAAGAGCCACAACATCAGCCGGGCCTCTCTGCGGGCCATTCTCTGCGCCATCAACCGCTCCCTGCGCACATAATCAGGAGGTCTTATATGAATACAGTCGCATTTATCGGCTGCGGGAATATGGGCTCTGCCCTGGCCCGGGCCGCCTGTCCCAGCGTGGGACCGGAAAACGTGTATCTGGCCAACCGCACCCTGGCAAAGGCCCAGGCTCTGGGGGATGCGCTGGGCTGTCACGTGGCCCAAAACAATGGCCACGCCCTGGCCCATGCCCAGTACGTGTTTTTGTGCGTCAAGCCCCATCTGCTCTCGGGGGTGCTGGCTGAGCTGGCCTCCGACCTGGAGGGATGCGCCGCTCGGGGCGAGGAAAAGGTCCTCATCTCAGTGGCCGCCGGGGTGACCCTGGACACCCTCCGCTCCTTCCTCCCCGCCAAGGCCCAAGACATTCCCCTGCTGCGCCTGATGCCCAACACCTGCGTGGAAATCGGACAGGGGATGTCCGCCCTGTGCGCCGCCCCCAACACCCCCCGCCGCCACATCCAGGCCGTGCAGGACATTCTCTCCCACTCCGGACGGGTGGATCTGCTGGAGGAGCCCCTCATGGACGCCTTTACCTCAGTGGCCGGGTGCGGCCCCGCCTATGTCTATCCCTTCCTTGAGGCCCTGGCCGACGGCGGCGTCATGGTGGGCCTGCCCCGCAGACAGGCCATGGAGTACGCCGCCCAGACCCTGCTGGGCGCCGCCGCCATGGTGCTGGAGTCCGGGCAGCACCCCGGGGCCCTCAAGGACGCCGTATGCTCCCCCGGCGGCTCCACCATTGCCGGGGTGGCCGCTTTGGAGGCCAACGGTCTGCGCCACGCTGCCATTCAGGCGGTGCTGGCCGCCTATGAAAAGAACAAACAGCTGGGTAAACAATAAAAAGACACGCCCCCTCCGGCGCAGCCGGAGGGGGCGTTGGCGTTTGGTTTTATTCCTGCTCCCAGTTGTGGTAGATGTTCTGGATGTCGTCGTTGTCCTCCATGATGTCGATCATCTTCTCCATGTTCTGGATGTCCTTTTCATCGGTGAGGGTGACGTAGTTCTGGGGCACCATCTCCACCTTGGCGGAGGCGAAGGTGTAGCCCTTGTCCTCCATGGCCGCCACCACAGCGGCGAAAGAGTCGGGATCGGTGTAGATGGTGAAGCACTCCTCCTCAGGCTCAAAGTCGGAAGCACCGCAGTCCAGGGCATCCATCATCACGGTGTCCTCGTCCAGGTCCTCCCGCTCGATGATGAGCACACCCTTCTGGTCAAAGGACCAGGACACGCAGCCGGTGGCGCCCAGGTTGCCGCCGAACTTGTCAAAGTAGTGGCGCACCTCGGAGGCAGTGCGGTTGCGGTTGTCGGTGAGAGCCTCCACAATCACAGCCACGCCACAGGGGCCGTACCCCTCGTAGGTGATGGCCTCATAGTCGTTGGAGTTGCCGGAGCCCAGCGCCTTCTCGATGGTGCGCTTGATGTTGTCATTGGGCATATTGGCCGCTCTGGCCTTGGCAATGACGGTGGCCAGGCGGGAGTTGTTGTTGGGGTCGCCGCTGCCGCCGGTCTTGACCGCCACGATCAGCTCACGGGCAATCTTGGTGAACGTCTGAGAGCGCTTGGCATCCGCCGCGCCCTTGGTCTTTTGAATGTTATGCCACTTGGAATGTCCGGACATGAAAAAATCGTTCCCTTCGTTCTATAAATTCCTCGCTGTCCCGATCACGGGGCAGTTTTGCACGTTTACAGGTCAGTATACCATGCCACCGACTTTTTTTCAACCCTTTGCCCCTGTTCCCCCGGTAACT
>DVKO01000005.1 GCA_018715985.1 Candidatus Enterenecus avicola | reverse complement strand
CCAGGGCGTAGAGCAGAGAGCGGTTGGGGGCGGCGGGGATGCCTTTTTTCACAACATCAGAGCGCATAGGGAAAAACTCCTTTGAGTAGTTTGTGTATGGAAAACTTCCCATAGATAGAGGAAGGGGTGAGCCATCCGGCAGATGGCGGGAGTGCTGTTCTATTTGTCCTCGGGTACAGGCTTGCCAGCCTGGCGGGGACGCTTCCCGCTGGGGGTACCTTTTGACCGGGCAAAAGGTACCAAAACCCGCTTAGGGCGTTCCCCCCTAAGTACCCCCCTTGGGGTACGAGGCTGGGCCTGCGTCAAGCCTAAATTCGGCCCGTTACCCTTGCTGTGGCTCCTGTCACTGCCACCACACCAGGCCACCCTGGGCAGCTGGCCCTATGCCTGGACGGTTTCCATGTCCGGGCCTATCCTGGAGAAGCGGCGTTCCCGCCGCGGTCAGCCAGGCCCTCGGCAACTGGGAACAGTTGCATGCCAGGGTAAGGCCCTGACGGTAGAAGGACAACCACACAGAGAAGCAGATACTTTCGGTAGAATCTCCATGCCGTCTATGTGACCCCACCGGGCCAAGGGCCGAACATAGGAGGACGCAGGGGCACCCAGTACCGCGGGGTGGATTCCACAAGGCGGGGGAAGGCCCCGCCTTTGGTGGGTCTTTGGTGACTTTCTGCCCAGTCAGAAAGTCACCCCAGCGGAGCGTCCCCGCCAGGCTGGCAAGCCTGAACCACGGGTGGTTAGACGGACACCCCCCCTTCCTTTGCCCATGGAATATAAAAAACCGCCGGGGAGACGCACACGGCATCTCTCCGGCGGGAGGTTATTTCACCCGGAAGGTCTTGGGCGCCCGGCGCAGCACCAGGCCCAACATGACCACCGAGTACACCGCGGTGACCACGAACACCAGCAGGGCAAACCAGGTGGGGGTGCTCTTGACCTGCAAGGCCGCATAGCACACCACATACATCAAAAAGTTCAGCAGCTTGAACATGGGGTTTTTGGTGTCCAACTCCGAGGTATAGGGCTGGAACAGGTAGTACATGGCCAGGGAGTGGGTGGCAAAGAACACCCCCAGGGACAAAAGGGCCAGCAAAAAGAGGATGAACTCCCCCACCGGGGGCCGTCCCCCCGCCACCAGGGTGAGGAGGACGAACATGGCGCACACGGCTCCGCTCAGCAGCAGGTTTACCCCGCACAGCATCCGCCAGCGCAGGAAAAAGTTCTTCAAAATGGCGTCCCGCTCCCGGTACCAGCCGTAGCGCAGCAGGGCCAGGTCGCAGTTGTAGAACATGGCCTTGCAGATGCGCTCCCCCACCGTATTGTCCATGAGGTAGATGAGAAAGACGCACAGGGGCAGGGACTGGGTGACCAGGCCAAACACCTCCCGCACCTCCTCATCCCGGCCGATCCACAGCAGCGCCACGCACCCCACCACCGTCACCCCCGCCACCAGAGCCATGACAATGTACATGGGTCTGAGGAGCATCCGCCGGTGGCGGCGGAAAAAGATGGCCTGGAGGTACTTCCAGCCGTGGAGGCGGGAGAAATCGTCCTTGGTGTCCAGGTCGCTGTCCTTCAGCTTCACCTGGTCAAACTGCTTTTTCTGGGCGCTCTCCGCCGCCGCTTTCCCGGGGATCTTCTCCGACTGACAGGTGGCCAGTATCAGCTCATAGTGATGGGGATAGCGGAAGATGGCCCGGGAACACACGCTGCCCACCGCCACCAGCAGGGTCACCGTGGCGGGATAGAGCAGGTACTGGGCCAGATCCGGGGACACCCCAAAGGGCAGCGGCCCGTAGGCCAGGGCCAGACACACCACGATCATCCCGATGGTGTAGGCCGCCTTTCCGCTGGGCACGTAATGGAACCTGGCAAACAGCCACAGGTGGAACCACTCCGCCGCCATGCGCACCCCCGCCAGCGCCAGGGACAGCAGCAGCCCCCGGAGCACACCCCCACCGGTGATCCCACCCCATATCATCAGAAACGGGGTAAACCCGGCAAAGGCGGCCAGGTGGCTGGTGAGGATCTCTGAGGTCTGGTAGTCCGCGGCGTTCATCCCCATCTGGCGCACACAGGTGTACTTCAGCTGGGAGGGCTCCACCGAGATGGGCTGGAGCATAGTCCCCGCCACAAAGCTCAGCCAGAAGAAGATCCACACCGACGCCCCGAAGCCCGCCTTGGAATAGGGGTCTATGCCCGCCGCCCCCAGGGGCAGCAGCCAGATCACAGCCAGATAGAGGAACTTGCCCACCAGCGCCCGCACCACCCGGTACCCGGACACCAGGATGGACAGCACCAGCTTTCCCTCCTGGGCGGCGTACAGCCGGTCGGTGAACACCTGGTTGAGCAGCTTGATGCGGGTCAGCCAGTAGATGAGCTGATTGCCCGCAATGGCGGAGCGGATGCGGTAGATCTGAGAGGCACAGGTGAGGTTCACGGGGCCACCTCCTCCTGGTCATCCTCCTGGGTGAGGAGCTCCACAATGTAGGACTCAAATTCCGGGGTGTGGATTTTGGCGTTGTCCACCCCCTCCAGTTCCCCCTGGTGGAGCAGCACGATCTCGTCGCACAGATCCTGGGCCAGCTGGAGGATGTGGGTGGAGAAGAGGATGATGTGGTCCTCCTTCATCTCCCGCAGCAGATTTTTCATCTCCAGGGCCGCCACCACGTCAAAGCTGGTCAGCGGCTCGTCCAGCAGGATCACCGGCGGCTTGCCGATGAGGAAGCACAGCATCTGGATCTTGTGCTTCATGCCGTGGGAGTACCCCCGCATGAGCCGGTGGCTGTCCCCAGGGCCCAGCCCCACCAGGTCCAGCCACTGCTCCGGGGTGCGCCCGCTCTTGTCCCCGGCGATCTCCTGAAAGAACTTGACAAACTCGATCCCGGTGAGAAACTCCGGCACCACCGGGGTGGAGAGCACATAGCCGATGTCCCCCTGCTTGGGGGTGCGGGATTGGCCGTACTCATCCACCAGGGTCACTTCGCCCCCGTCGGCGGGGAACTCGGCGGACAGGCAGTTGAACAAGGTGGTCTTGCCCGAGCCGTTGCGGCCCAGAAGGCCGTAGATCTTCCCCTGTTCAAAGGTGTAGCTGGCCCCTTTCAGCACCTCCTTGGTGCCGAAAGACTTGGTGATTTGGTCAAGAATCAGCTGCATGGGAACGCTCCTCTCTCTGATAAATGGATTACTCCAGGTTCAGCCGGCGGCTGAGAATGTAGTTGACCAGGACAAAGTGCACCACACACCGCACCAGGTTGATGGCCAACCCCCACGCCACGGAGGTGAGCATCAGGTTGGAAAAGCCCTCCACATTGAGGTAGGCATCCGTTCCGGTGATGGTGATGAGGGAGTTGGTCAGGTCCGGATAGCCAAACAGGCCGATGACGGTGCCCACGGTGGACCAGGCCATGTTGAGCACGATGAAGGCCAGCACCGCAAAGCCCACCCGATGGCTGGAGGCCAGATGGCCCAGGGCCATGGCGGCATACACCTGGGAGATGGAGCAGATCAGCCCCACAAAGAAGGAGATCACCAGCAAAATCACCAGGGGCACGAAGTTGGGCACCTCCCGGGCAAGGATCTCCACGGCCCGGCCCAGGACGTCCCACATTCCGGGAAAGGCCGCGATGATAAACACCGATACCATGGCCACCAGGGAGCTGAGCAGAGAGATGACCAGGGCGCTGATGAGCTTGGAGGTGATGAGCTGCCAGGGGTGCACCGGGATGGTGAACATGAGATACCCCTCATCCTTCAAAAGGCCCTGGTAGAAGCGGGCAATGATGATGACGATGGTGACCACCATCACCGCCACAATGAGCAGGATGTACAGCAGCACCATCAGGGAGTTGACCAGACCTAGGCCCCCCTCGGCATCCAGGCCAGCGCCGGTAAACAGGCGGTTGACGGCGGACACCACCAGCAGCACCCCCCACAGGGGGAGGAACATCTTGAACATGGATTTGAAGTCATATTTCAGCAGCTTAGCCAGCATAATAGTCACCTCCCTGGGGATTGGCCCGGAACACGTCCCGGAACACGTCGTCTACACTCTTGCCCTCCTGGGAGCGGATGTTGTCCACGGTGTCGTGGCGCACCACCCGGCCCTGGTGGAGGAATACCACCTCGTCCAGCACCCGCTCCACATCGCCGATGAGGTGGGTGGAGATGAGCACCGTGGCCTCGGGGTTGTAGTTGGTCAAAATGGTGTTGAGGATGAAGTCCCGGGCCGCCGGGTCCACCCCGGCGATGGGCTCATCCAGCAGGTACAGATGGGCCTGGCGGCTCATGGCCAGACACAGCTGCAGCTTCTCCTTGGTGCCCTTGGACATGGACTTGATCCGGTCGCCGGGCTGGATCTTCAGGCTGGCGCACATACTCTCCGCCTTTTTTCGGTCAAAATCCGGGTAGAAGTCCTGGAAAAATCCCAGCAGATCGCGGGTTTTCATCCAGTCGGCAAAGTACATCCGGTCGGGGAGATAGCTCACATGGGCCTTGGTCTCCACCCCGGGGGTGTAGCCGTTGATGGTCAGAGAGCCGAAGCTGGGCTGCAGCAGCCCGCACAGCAGCTTGATGAGGGTGGTCTTGCCCGAGCCGTTGGGGCCCAGCAGCCCCACCAGCTTTCCCCGCCCGATGTTCAAATTCACGTCCACCAGGGCCTTGGTGTGGGAAAAGGTCTTGCCCAATCCCTGACAGACAATCAAATCCTGGTTCATTTCTCTTCCTCCTTCCAGTTCTGCACAAACGCAATGGCCTGCTGCCGGGTAAAGCCCAGCCGCTCCATGCCGTCAAAATAGGCCTGGATCTGCTCCCGGGCCAGTTGGCGGCACATCCGGGAGAGCACCTCCCCGTCCTCGGTGACGGTGCGCCCCGCCGTGCGGTTGGTCACCACCAGCCCGTCTGCCTCCAGCTGGGCCAGCGCCCGCTGCATGGTGTTGGGGTTCACCCCCGCCTCTGCGGCCAGCTCCCGCACCGTGGGAAGCCTGCTGCCCTTGGGGTATACCCCGGCGGAAATCCGCTGCATCAGCTGCTCATGCAGCTGCACCCAGATGGGGCCGCTGTCTGTGATCGTCCACCCCATGCTTCCACCTCCTTGTATTATTAACTTAATACAAGTATACACATATTCCCCTGCTCTGTCAAGGAAAACTGTGGATAGGTTGGCAAGAATCTGCGGAGGATGGCGGCGGGGTTTTATACACTTTGTTGGTTGACAGATGGGGCGGGGAAGTCTACTATTTTGAACGTGAATTTAGGAGGAGGGATGAAATTGAAGCTGCTGCGACAATTTCTCATGATATTGCTGCTGTCTTTTGTGGGAGAAGGGCTCCACGCGCTGCTCCCCCTGCCGGTGCCTGCCAGCGTGTACGGGCTGGTGTTGATGCTGCTGTGCCTGTGCACCGGCCTCATTCGCCTGGATCAGGTGGAGCGGGCTGCCGACTTTCTCATCGTCATCATGCCGGTGATGTTCGTCCCCGCCGCCGTGGGCCTCACCGAGAGCTGGGATCAGCTGCGCCCGGTTTTGGTGCCGCTGCTGGTCATCATGGTGCTCACCACGGTGCTGGTGATGGTGGTCACGGGACACGTGAGTCAGTTTATCATCAAAAGGAGGGAGAAGCGTGGGTGAGTTTCTGGGAAATTCCCTGTTTTTCGGGGTGGCGGTCAGCCTGATCGGATATGAGATCGGCCTTTTGCTGCGGCGCAAGTTCGCCCTGGCCATTCTCAACCCCCTGCTCATCGCCATCTGCTGCGTCATTCTCTTCAACAAGGCCCTGGGCATCCCCTACCAGGAGTACTATGCGGGCGCCCAGTACCTGGCCTACCTGCTCACTCCGGCCACCGTGGCCCTGGCGGTACCTCTGTACCGGCAGTTGGCCCTGCTCAAGACCCACTGGCTGGCCATTTTGTGCGGCCTGGGGGCAGGGATCGTGGCCGGAGGGGTGGGCATTCTGGCCCTGTCCGTGCTCTTCGGCCTGGATCACCAGCTGTATGTGACCATGCTGCCCAAGTCGGTGACCACCGCCATCGGCATGGAGCTGTCCCGGGAGCTGGGCGGCGTGGTGGCCATCACCACCGCCGTCATCATCGTCACCGGCATCCTGGGCAACGTCATTGGCGATCTCATTTTCTCTCTGTTCCGCATCAAGCACCCCATTGCCAAGGGCCTGGCCCTGGGCAACTCCGCCCACGCCATCGGCACCGCCAAGGCCATGGAGCTGGGCGAGGTGGAGGGCGCCATGAGCAGCCTGGCCATTGCGGTGGCGGGGGTGCTCACGGTGGTGTCCGCCTCGGTGTTTGCGCAGTTTTTATAACAACTCCCCTTTCTCCAGGGAGCGGAAGAATTACCGCTCTGCAAAGGGCAGTTTCAGACTTTCCAGTCTGGTAGGGACGCTCCGCTGGGGTCTCTTTCTCAGCGATGAGAAAGAGACGAAAGAATCGCCAAAGGAGGGGCCTTCCCCCTCCTTGTGGAATCCACCCCGCTGTTCCAGGCTGTCAGGAGTTGCTTCCCAGGCCGGGCCGAAGGGCGTTTGCCATACCAAGAGGAAAAGTGGCTCTCTTTTTCTCCGTCCCTGCTGGGATGGTGCGCCGTTCTCCTGGTTTCGGCCCTACCTGTGGTGCACCCCGGCCGACTGCGGCCGGGCGAGGCCTCTACACCGAAACTTGAGGCCCTGGTGGAAGGAGTGGAAGCTATCAGCGGAGTAAAACTTCCCAGAGATGCGCCATGCCATCCAATCCGCCCCACCAAGCCCAGGGCCGACTTGGGCCTGAACAGGAAAAAACAAATCAATCCTGGGGATTCCAAAGGGACCTCCCTTTGGTGGGTCTTTGGTGACTTTCTGCCCATCAGAAAGTCACCCTGCGGAGCAAAACAGGCCATCAGGCAGGTTGGTACATGAATCTACCTCTAAGACTTCCCGGCAGTCCCTATGGGATTGCCGGGATTTTTCAGTTGTCAGGAGTGCAAATTTCCTGTAAAATAGACAGTACACGAGAAAAAGGAAGGAGGTGTGCGGGAATGTCTATGCTGCTGCTGCCCAATGAGGTACTGTCCATGACCGCCCAGGCCGCCCGGCGGCTGGTGGAGACGGGGGACGGGGACTGCGCGCTGTTGTATCTGGCGCTGCTCCAGGGCGGGAGCAGCCCGGAACAGGCCGCCCAGCCCTTGGGCTGGGACTCCGCCCGCCTCAACGCCGCCTTTGCCCGGCTGGTCAGTCTGGGTCTGGCGGCAGGCAGCCCCCCCGCCGCCTCCGCCGCCCCTCCGCCGCCCCTCCGGGACGACCGCCCGCCGGAGTACACCCGGGGGGACATTGCCGACGCCCTGGAACAGGAGCACAGCTTCCGCGGCCTGTACCGGGAGATGGAGCGGCTGCTGGGCAAGGTGTTCTCCGACACCGACTTGAAGAGCCTGTACACCATCTACGACTACCTGGCCCTGCCTGTGGAGGTCATCTTCATGCTGGGGGGGTATGTGGTGCGCATGAGCCGCCGCCAGCGTGGGCCGGACGCCCCCCCGCCCCGGATGACCGAGGTGAAGAAGGAGGCCTTCCGGTGGAAGCGGCTGGGCATCACCACCGTGGAGCGGGCGGAGGAATACCTGCGCCAACAGGAGGGCATCGACCAGCGGGAATGGGGGGTGCTCTCCGCCGTGGGCGTCACCAAAAAGCGGCCCGCCATCGACCGGGAGCGGGAGTACATCACCCGTTGGGTCCAGTGGGGCTTCTCCGATGAGATGATCCACCTGGCCTACGAGCGCACCATTTTCCGCAAGGGCCAGATGAACTGGCCCTATGTGAACAAGATTCTGGAGTCCTGGCACAAGTCCGGCTTCACCACCCCCCAGCAGGTGGAGCAGGAGCGGGGCGGCAAGCCCAAAGCACAGTCTGCCCCCCAGGGGGCAAGGCCCCAGGACAACTACCAGCCCAGCCAGAGCCGCATCCGGCAGCAGTCCGACTGGCTGGATCAATTCCTGCAGCAGCAGGAGAAAGGTGGGAACTAAATGTCCTACGACGCAGCCATTGTCCAGCGGGCCGCCGCCCGGCTGGCCCGGCGCCGGGAGATCCGGGAGCGCCGCCGCTGGGATCTGGAGCAGGAGCTGTACCGCCGCCAGCCCCGCCTGCGGGAGCTGGACCGGGCCATTGGCGCCACCATGGCGGAGCTGACCGGCCTGGCCATCTCCGGCAAGCCCATCGCCCCCGACGGGCCCGAAATCGCCGACATCCGCCGCCGCAACCTGGACCTCCAGGCCCAGCGGGCCGAGGTGCTCCACACCCTGGGCTATGAGCCCGATGCCCTGGATGACACCCCCGCCTGCAAACGCTGCGGGGACACAGGCTGGACGGGGGCGGAGATGTGCACCTGCCTCAAGGAGCTGTGCGCCCAGGAGCAGATGAAGGCCCTCACCGCCCTGCTCAACCTGACCGACGAACAGGACTTCGACCGCCTGCGCCTGGACGTGTACTCCGACCAGCCCTGGCAGGGGGTGGACCGCTCTCCCCGGGAGAACATGAAGCGGGTGGTGACGGTGTGCGAGGGCTTTGCCCGCCGCTTCCCCAACTATCCCCTGCGCAACCTGCTCCTCTCCGGCGGCACCGGGCTGGGCAAGACCTTTTTGTCCGGCTGCATCGCCCGGGAGGTGTCCCAGCGGGGGCACTCGGTGGTGTACGACACCGCCATCAGCCTGTTTTCCGCCTTTGAGGCCAAAAAATTTGCCCGGGATGCCGGGCTGGAGCGGCAGGCCCGGGACGACACCCGGCGCTACCTCCACTGCGATCTGCTGATTTTGGACGATTTGGGCAGCGAACTCACCACCCCCCTGGCCCAGTCCACCCTGTATGAGGTGGTGAACAGCCGCTTGCAAGGGGGGCTGCACACCATCATCTCCACCAATCTGTCCATGGAACAGCTCTCCGCCCGCTACACCCCTCAGGTGGTGTCCCGGCTGGCCGGCGCCTACCAGGAGCTCACCTTCTATGGGGACGACATCCGGCGCATGGCCCGGTGACCTCCCCGGGAGCCATGCCTCTGGACGCCCTCCCCCTGAGAAGATTTTATTCTTTTGTAACAATTTCCTGTGTATATTTGTAACGACTTGCGGGTATCCTATCCTTGCAAGCTAAAGTATCTCTTCTCTTCTTTTCATTTCTCCTTTCTTTCCTGCTCCGGGGCTGTAATGCCCCGGAGCCTTTTTTACCCCCTCCAGACAAACCAACAGCCCCCGGACCGGTTTTCCCGGTCCGGGGGCTGTTTTGCTTCATGGAATCAGAGCCATCAGGGTCTGCTGATTAGCCTCTGCGCTTGCGGGCAACCACGACCACAGCCATCAGGGCAGCGGCGGCAGTCACCAGCACAGCCACCACGGGGATCAAATTGGCGGTGTCGCCCGTCTCAGCGGGGCCATCCTGGGGCTGCTGGGTGGCCTGAGGCTTGTCGGTGGCGCCGGGCTGCTGGGTGACCACAGGCTGCTCGGTGGTGCCGGGCTGCTGAGTGGGCTCCGTGCTGGGCTCAGGCTTGTCGGTGGGCTGAGCGGTGGGCTCGGGCTTGTCGGTGGGCTGAGCAGTGGGCGCAACCGTAGGCTGAGCGGTGGGCGCCACGGTGGGAGTGGGCTCGGGCTCAGTCTTCACCTGGAAGGACACGGTGTAGGTGACCGTCTTGGAGCCGTCCTCAGAGGTGATGACGATGGTGGCCTGGCCGTTGAAGTCAGCGGCGGGGGTGATCGTCACCTTGGCGTTGTTGCTGGCGGTGGCAGTCAGGGCGGGCATGGGATCGCCCTCCTTCACCGTCAGGGTGATGTGGTTCTTGTCATCCGCCTTGGACAGAATGTCCTTGCCGTCTGCGGTGATGGACGTCACTTCGAAGTCGCTGCTCAGCACCTTCTCACCGGGGCCGTAGATCTCCAGCTCGTCCACGCCAACCCACTGCTGAGACTGGGGAGTCATCACCACACGGACAGCGGTGGTCTTGACACCCTCAAAGGTGGTCACCAGCATCTGGTTAAAGTCCTTGGCATCGGGCAGCTCGGTGACCGTGGCCACGGTGGTCCAGTTGGCATCGTTGTTCATGACAGGCCAGTTCTTGCCGTTGTTGACATTGTCGGTCTCGTAGTCCAGCTCGTCGGTACCGGTGTAGACCTGGATCTCGTAAGAGGCAGGCAGGCGGACCTTGTTGCCCTGAGCCACGTTGGGATCATCACTGGCGGCCTCATCAATAAAGCCGATGGAGACGCGATCCACAGTGGTAGCTTCCTTCAGGACAATGCTCACCCAGGGAGCCTCATGGAACACGCCACGCTCCCAGTCGGACCACACCTTCTTATCCGCAGACACGTCGAAGGTCTTGCTGCCGTCGTTGATGTTGGCGGCGCTGTCATTCTCCGGGGCGTAGAAGGACACAGCCAGAGGCAGGGTGCTGCCCTCCTGAGCCAGAGCCAGGTTGCCGGTGGAGACCCGGACGGTGGCGGTGGCCTGGGTGGTCTTGCCCTCGCCGGGCAGAGTCACGGTGCCGTTGACGGTGAACACGTTGCCCACAGTGGCAAGCTCATCGGTATCCACGGTGTCCCACACCACGGGGCAGTTCAGAGAGGTGCCGTCGGTGAAGGTGACCTTGACGGTGGTGGGCAGCTTGGGCTGCTCATTCTGGGGAGTGACCACAGACACGGTCTCCACCGTATCCACCTCCAGATTGGCGGCATTGATGGTGAAGGTCACAGACTTGGCACCGGTGTAGTCCACGATGCCCCGGACGGTGACGGTGCCGGTGCCGGGCGCGGTGTTGTTGGTGTACTCCACCTTGTAGTCCAACCCGTAGGTCAGCTCCTGGTCACCCAGCATTACAGATGTGACCTCAGGCTCGATGGCCTGGCCGGTGTAGTCGAAGGAGGTCTTGTCCAGAGTGACCACAGCGTCGGACAGGTCGGTCTTGGACTCAGCCACACGCACACGCACCTCGGCGGCGGACATGAACTTATTGGGGGTATCGTTAGCACCACCGCGGGTCTCCACGCCGTACAGGCGCACGTACTGGGCCTGGACCGGCTGTTCAAACAGGGCGATCTTCCAGGTGCTGTCGTGGGCCCAGTCGCCCTCAGACACCGTGGTCCAGTCGTTGCCGTCCATGCTCACCTCTACCCGGTACTTGGTGACGATACCGTTGGCAATGGTGGGACGGGGCAGATAGCGCAGGGCATCCAGGGTGGTGACCTCGGCCAGCTTCAGCTGGATGTAGCGGCTTTCGGGCTTGCCGCTCAGGTCCTCGTTCCAGTTGGAGTGCCAGAAGGTGTCGCGCTTGTTGTCCACAGCGAATTCCACGGGGCCTTCGCCGCCAGAGGCAGGAGTCTGCTGGCTGGGCGCAGTGGCTGTGGTCTTGGTGTAATCGTAGTCACGGCTTCCGTCGGCGGGATCGCCGGCAGAGGGGCCAGCACCCAGATTGATGGTGTAAGTGCCGCGCTTGGAGTGGTCCTCAGACTCGGTGAGGATCTTCACCACGTTGTCGTGGGCAGGCAGAACAGTGTAGGCAGCATTGTTGCCGCTGTCCACCTTCAGGTCATCCACCAGCAGAGCCTCGGTGGAGTAGGTGCGGGCAGCCAGCTGGCTCTCGCTCCAAGCCTGGCCGTTGACGGTAATGCCGGTGAGGGCATCAGAGTCGCTGATGGGGAAGCTCTCGTTGGCCAGGTTCAACTTAACCTCGGACAGGCCCACACAGTAGTTGCGTCCGTCGCCACCCTTGTTGCCTTCCTGGTTGGTCAGATTGACACGGAATTGAACTGCAGGCACGGGGGTCTCAAAGGTGTAAACGGCCTTATAAACGGCACCGCCATCTTGCTCCACCTTTTCCGGCTCTGTGGAGTTGGCAATCTTCACATTGGTCCAGCCATTCTCATCACCACTCAGGTTCCACTGGAAGGAAACATCCTTGGGCAGAGAAGTGGCATAGTTGTCCGTGAAGAAGTACAGCTCCACCTGGCCCAGGTTCTGGGCGGTGTCATACTTAAAGTTGATGTAGGACTCATCGTTGTCGTTGGCTTCCTGAGACCACTTGTAGTTGGTCCAAACCGTCTTGTTGGCACCACCACTGGTGTTGGTGCTAGCAATCGTGCTGCCATCAATAATGGCGCTGAGGGTATCGCTCTGCAGTCCCTCGGGAATGCTCTGGCTCAAGTGAGCGCTCTGAGCCACATTGGCGCCGATGGTGACTTCACCCTCAGCCACACGCACAGAAGCGGTGACAGCGATGTCCTCACCGAACACCTGGCTGGTGCCCTCGACCTTCTTCACGCCAGTGGTGGCGGTGAGGTCATCGGGAATGTTCCACTTCACAGGGAACTCGGCATTGAGGATCTCACCGTCAGCCAGGACAGCGGGACGGGAAGCAGGCAGGCTAATCTCGCTGCCCACCTTGACTGCAGCGGAGTAGTTGAGCAAGGCGGTCACCTGATCCAGCATGGTAACATTGACAGACACCAACACATGAGTGCCATCCAAGGTACCAGTGACAACAAAGGAGCCGACCTTCTCAATGGCGCTCTCGTCATAAGCGTTCCAATGGATGGACTTCTTCTCAGTATCTCCATTGCGATAAGTCACCGTGACCTCCTGAGGAAGCTCGGGCTTATTGCCTACCTTCACATAGTGATGACGAGAGATATCATAGCTGACAATGGGATTTTCCTCACCCAGCTGGGGAGCAGTGGTCTTAACGGTGACCGTAGCAGTCTCCACGCCATTGGCCGTAGCAGTCACAGTGAAGGAGCCAGCCTTCTCGGTGGACTGCACGATGGCTACCAGCTGACCGGCGCCCACGTTGCGGCTGGTGCTTTGATAAGAGGTGTGGTCCACCTGGCGGCCGTTGTCCACGCCCACGATCTTACCCTCACCCTCGATGGAGAGCTTGACGTTGACGTCGTCGGTGTTCACCAGGTTGCCGTTGGCGTCCTTGACGTCAATGGTGATGTAGCTCAGGTCGTCGCCGTCGGCCACAATCTCGGGACGGTCGGCCTGGGCAGTGAGTTTGGTGGGGTCAGAGGTGGTCTTGACCACATCACGGCCCACGGTCTTGGTGATCTCGTGACCCTCTGCATCAAAGGCCTTTACCTCCAGAGTGCCCTCAGCATAGGGTACCGTAAAGGTGGCGTACAGGCTCTGGTGGCCAGAGGTGGCGCCACTAAAGGTGTTGGTGCCTGCACCGCTGGGCATATCCCCGGCGGAGAAGGTGCGGTAGGTGTAGCCGGCGTCGGTCTCTACTTCGGTGGTCTCGGCCACGCCCACCACCTGGTCGTTGAGCAGCAGCTCCACCTTGGCGGCGTCGGAGTACACTACCACTTCCACATTGCCACTATTCAACACCAGGTCGTCCTGGTTCCAGGTGGGCAGCACGTGCAGGGTGGTCACATCATCGTTCCACAGGCTCTGATACAGATAGTAGCTATCCTTGGGCAGGCCGTTGGTGTCGATGATGCCGAAGTAAGAGGATTTGGGAGAGGGCCAGCTGCCACCAGTGACACCAGAGGCAGTGTTATTCCAGGGAGTAGGCTCACCGATGTAGTCAAAGCCAGTCCACACAAACTCACCCATGCTCCAGTCCTGCTGGAGGGTACGCCACCAGGCGTCACTGGCCACAGCACCCCAGTTCACCTTACTCTTGTCGTAAGAGGTGAGCAGGCGGTCGCCATTTTTATCCGCCTGAGAATTCTTCCGGTCATACACGCCACGGCTGTTGACAGCAGAAGCAGTCTCAGAATTGTAAACAGGCACGCCCATATCGTGCCAGCCCTGGAGGCGGCTGTTATCGGCGTAGTTTACACCAGACACGCCACCGAATTCCTTATAGATCAGCTTGCCGATCTCCTTGCCGATACCCTCCTGGTTGGAGTTCTGGCCGAACGTGGGAGGACGGGTGTCGTCCACCTGGAACAACCAGGTACACAGCTTACGGGCAATTTCGGGATACTCATCCTTTCGATCGTTGGCAGTACCCTCGAAAATCTCGTTGCCCAGGGAGTACATGATGACAGCGGGGGAGTTGCGATCCTGATAGGCCATGGCCTTGATGTCAAACTCAGCCCAGGTCATGTCAGCCTCGCCGCCCAGAATGGCGTTGTCGGCGCCGATGGTCTTCTCAAACCACTTGGAGTAGTCGTTGTAGTTGCCGTTCTTGCTCATGACCCACATATCGAAGGCCTCGTCCACGATCATCATGCCGTGACGGTTGGCGATCTCAATGAGTTCGGGAGCGGCGGGGTTATGGGTGACGCGGATGGCGTTACACCCCATCTCCTTGAGGATCTCCACCTGGCGCTCCATGGCGCGGTACCAGGCCTCGGAGCCCAGAGCGCCCTGGTCGTGGTGCATACACACGCCCTTGAGCTTGGTGGGTACGCCGTTGAGAACAAAACCGTTGGTTCGATTGAACTCAGTCCAGCGGAAGCCGAACTCGGTGGTGTAGGTGTCCACCGTCTTGTCGTCCTGAACGATCTCGGTCTTCACGGTGTACAGGTTGGGGTTCTTGGTGTCCCACAGAGCGGGACTGGAGACGGTGGTCTCCTGGGTCACGTTCTGGGTCTCACCAGCGGCCACGGTGACGGTCTGGCCGTTGATGGTGGCCACGGCCGCATCAGAGCCATTCTTATAAATGGTCTGCTTGACGGACACGGTGGCCTCTTGGTCGCCGTCATTGGCCACGGTGGTGACGATGTTCACCTTGGGGGTGGACTGATTGGTGGCCAGATCAGGGGTGGTCACATAAGTGCCGTTGAGGGCCACGTGCACCGGATCGGTGACGGTCAGGTGCACGGTGCGGTAGATACCGCTGCCGGAGTACCAGCGGCTGGAGGGGGTCTCATGCTCCACCTTCACGGCCAGCACGTTCTCTCCGTCGTACTTGAGCAGGTTCTGAGGCAGCTCAAAGGAGAAGGCGGTGTAGCCATAGGGGTGGAAGCCCAGCTCGGTGCCGTTGAGGTAGACGGTGGCGTTCATGTACACGCCGCCGAAGTCCACGGTGATGACCTTGTCCTGCCAGCTCTGGTCCAGGGTAAAGGTCTTGCGGTACCAGCCGGTGCCGCCGGGCAGGTAGCCGCTCTCGGCCTCACCGTTCTTGGTATACTCCTGCTCGATGCTGTAATCGTGGGGCAGGTCCACGTCACGCCAGGTGGAGTCGTTGTACTCCACTGCCTCGCTGCCACTGCCCAGGTTGAACCGCCAGTGGTTGGAGAAATCCACCTGACGGCTGGTTCCGCCATACGAATTGACGTAGACGGTCTCCTCCGCTGAGGAGGTCTGTGTGCTTGTGGAGCGCTCATTGCCGGCAAATGCGCCAACCGTCACCAGGTTGACACAGGTGGCCAGCGCCAGGGCGCCTGCAAGCAGCCGTTTCTTCTGGAACATGATATTCCTCCTTCTTTCTTCCCCTGGGATCTCCCAGGCCGGTGTAGAAATGGGCGCAAAGCACCCCTCTCCGCAGAAATATGCAGCTTCAGTGTATCACGACTTGTGCGAAAACACAAGAGATTTCCGCCGTCCCTGTTGTGAAACTATACAAAGTGCTTGAATGGAGAAAAACTCCGTGATTCCCGGGATGTTTCTTCAAAATTTGTTGCTGAAATCCCATTTTTCACCGCTCAACTTTTTACTAAAAGCATAATTCGGCCAATTTTGCAAAAAAATTTCCTCTGCCGCGGATCCGCAGCAGAGGAAATCCAGTCTGTCTTTTCTGATTTACTTGCCCACAAAGTCCCGGGCCACCTCAGCGATGTGCTCTGCGCTGAGCCCGAACTCCCGCAGCAGCGCCGCAGCGGGGCCGGAGTAGCCGAACACGTCGTTGACGCCGATGCGGCGCACGGGGGTGGGGCACTGCTCGGAGAGCAGGGCGCACACCGCCTCGCCCAGGCCGCCCACCACGCTGTGCTCCTCACAGGTGATGATCTTACCGCACTCCCGGGCGGCCTTCAACACCAGCTCCTCATCCAGAGGCTTGATGGTGGCCATGTTGATGACCTGGGCGTGGATGCCCTGGGCCTCCAGGGTCTTGGCCGCCTCCAGGGCCTCTGCCACCAGCAGGCCGTTGGCGATGATGGCCACGTCGCTGCCCTGAGTGAGCACCTCACCCTTTCCGATCCGGAAGGTGAAGTCCTGGTCGTGGATCACGGGCACCGGGGAGCGGCCGAAGCGCATATACACAGGGCCCACATACTCGTAGGCAGCCTTGGTCATGGCACGGGCCTCCACCTCGTCGGCGGGGGACATGACCACCATGCCGGGGATGGAGCGCATGACGGCGAAGTCCTCACAGCACTGGTGGGACGCGCCGTCCTCGCCCACGGAGATGCCGCCGTGGGAGGCGCCGATCTTCACGTTCAGGTGGGGGTAGCCGATGGAGTTGCGCACCTGCTCAAAGGCCCGCCCAGCGGCGAACATGGCAAAGGAGGAGGCGAAGGGCACCAGCCCCATGGCGGCGGCGCCGGCGGCCACGGCCATCATGTTCTCCTCGGCGATGCCGCAGTTGAAGTGGCGGTTGGGAAACGCCTTTTTGAACAGGGCGGTCTTGGTGGCCCCGGCCAGGTCGGCGTCAAAGACGATGATGTCGGAGTGGGTCTGGCCCAGCTCGGTCAGGGCGTTGCCGTAGCCCTCCCGGGTGGCGATTTTCTTCACATCTGCCATCTTACATCCCCTCCACTTCTGCCAGGTGAGCCCGCAGCTCGTCCATGGCCACCTGATATTCGTCGTCGTTGGGCGCCTTGCCGTGCCAGCTGGCGTTGTGCTCCATATAGCTCACACCCTTGCCCTTCACCGTCTTCATGATGATGGCAAAGGGGCCCTTGGCCTGGCGGGCCTGGGCAAAGGCGGTCTCCATCTCGTCAAAGCTGTGACCGTCGATCTGGGTGACCTCAAAGCCAAATGCCCGCAGCTTCTCGTCG
This sequence comes from Candidatus Enterenecus avicola, assembly GCA_018715985.1. Classification (GTDB taxonomy): domain Bacteria; phylum Bacillota; class Clostridia; order Oscillospirales; family Oscillospiraceae; genus Enterenecus; species Enterenecus avicola. The sequence continues at coordinate 9,725 of DVKO01000005.1, read as the reverse complement.
ATGGGGTAGGGGGACATGACGTCCGCCACATTGCCGTCGATCTGCAGGCCGTTGTTGTCGATGATGACGCACAGGTTGTCCAGATTGTAGTGGTGGGCGAACATGAAGGCCTCCCACACCTGGCCCTCCTGGATCTCACCGTCGCCCAGCAGGGTGTAGACCCGGCAGTGGTTGCCCTGATACTTGGCGGCCAGGGCCATGCCGGCGGCGGCGGACACCCCCTGTCCCAGGGAGCCGGTGGACATATCCACGCCGGGGGTGGAGTTCATGTTGGGGTGGCCCTGGAGGTGGCTGCCGATGTGGCGCAGGGTGAGCAGATCCTCCACAGGGAAGAAACCGCGGAGAGCCAAAGCGGCGTAGAGGCCGGGGGCCGTGTGTCCCTTGGAGAGGACGAAGCGATCCCGGTTCTCGTCTTTGGGGTTGGCGGGGTCCACATTCAACTCTTTGAAATAGAGGTAGGTGAACAGGTCGGCAGCGGACAGGCTGCCGCCGGGATGACCGGCCTTGGCGGCATGGGTGCCCTCAATAATTCCAAGGCGCACCTTGCAGGCGGTCACAGCCAGTTGCTTTTTCTCAGCTGCGGTCATAGTTTCATACTCCTTTTTCTAAAGTAGACGATCCCCCAGGGCCTACCCGGTGGGCCATGGAGGCTGGTAACACAGTGTTGTCCGGGCGTCGGGTGCCCGGGCCGGGAGGAGCGGAAGACGCGGGGCGCAGCGCCCCAGTTGTCTCCGGGGTCATACGTGCTCTATTGTACACCAGATCCCGCAGCTCTCACAACCCTCTTTTTTCAAAAAGTTGCCCAAATCCTTTTCTCCTCCCCTGGCTTCCCCTGTTCAAGTCATTATTTTTCGGCACTTATTTAACAAAAGGGCTTGTTGCAAAATACGAGGTTACCCAACTGACAACCCCTCAGTCGCCTTTCGGCGACAGCTCCCCTTGCACAGGGGAGCCTATGGGCTGGTCAAAGCTCCCAAGCTCCCGCCACACCCGAAGCCTCCCTTGTGCAAAGGGAGGTGGCCCGGCCAAAGGCCGGGTCGGAGGGATTGACGAGTGCAGCAAGGGCCTGTTGCAAAATCGCCATTTTGCAGCAGGCCCTTGAGCGTGTCGAAAAAGTTCGACACGCTTCTCAAAAATGCAAGCATTTTTTCGAGGGGATGCAGCCCGCTGCGCGCATAATCGGGTCAAAGGACGACCCGATTCCACACTGGCGGGCTGAGAAGTGTTTTTTTCGATGCTCATGTCCCCGAAAAAAACGGATTTTGATTTATTTTTCCATCTTCGGATGGAAAAACTCTGCCGAGGGCTTTTTGACGATGCAAGATCATCTGTCCTTCTTGCATTGACGCGAGGTTCTTCGACAGTCTGAGGGCTGTCCCCCGTGGACAGCCCTTATTTTATAAGTATTCAGTTCTTGGCCAGAGGCAGCGTCACCGAAACGGTGGTGCCGGAACCCACCACGCTGGCCAGCTTGATGTGTCCCCCATACAGGGCCACAATGTGCTTGACAATGGCCAGCCCCAAGCCGGTGCCGCCGGCGGCGCGGCTGCGCCCCTTGTCCACCCGGTAGAACCGCTCAAAGACCCGGCTCTGGCTCTCCTCGGGGATGCCGATGCCGGTGTCCGCCACCACGAAGTAGGCCATCCCCCCAGAGGGCTCCACGGTGACGGTGACACGTCCCCCTTTGCGGTTGTACTTGATGGCGTTTTCCATCAGGTTCAGCGCCACTTCCTTGAAGCGGTCCGGGGCAATGCACGCCTCCACCTCCCCGCCGGTGACGTTGAACTTCACCTCCGCCTGGTCCGCCTGGGGCTGGAGCACCGCCTGCACCTCCTTGGCGATGGTCATGAGGGATGCCCGCTCGGTGCCGGTGGCCCCTGCCACCGTCTCCAGCTCGGAGACGGTGAGGATGTCGTCCACCAGCTTGGACAGCCGGTCCACCTCCACCGAGATCATGGTCAAAAACCGCTGCCGATCCTCGGGCTTGGTGACCATGCCGGAGGAGAGCATATCGGTGAAGCCCTTAATGGAGGTCAGAGGGGTTTTCAGCTCATGGGTCACGTTGGCGGTAAATTCACTTCTGGCCGACTGCAAGGTCTCATCCACCTGGCGCACCGCCACCTCCGCCTCCTCCACCGGCTTGGCGGTGGTGACCGCCAGGCGGCGGGCCAGCACAAAGGCCAGCAGCAGGGACAGCACCGTCGCGGCAATCAGGCCCACCGCGGTCTGGGCCACCAGGGTGTCCACGGTGGACAGGGCCATGGCGGCCCGCCCGATGTACCCGTCGGTGAACACCCGGGCCACGTAGATGGTGTAAATTCCGGTGGTGGCAGAGCGGCGCACATCTTCGCCCACCCCGTTTTCCTTGGCCTCCACCACCTCGGGGCGGGTGGAGTGGTTTTCCCGGGACTCCTTGTCCGTGTCCCCCAGCACGGTGCCGTCAGGCGAGAGGATGGTCAGGCGCTTTTCCGGGGCTGCCTTGGAAAACTGGGCCAGCAGCTCCTCCGTCCACGTCTCATAGTTCTGGGCGTCCATGAGGGTCAGCAGCTCGGTGAGATTTTCCCGGGCGCCGTCCATCTCCTGCCGCCGGAAGCTCCAGATGCCCACCACCGCAGAGATGAGCACCGACAGCGCGGCAATGAGAAAAATGGATATGGTCAGCTTTTTCTTCATACGTTCTCACCCCATTTTGTAGCCTACGGAACGCACCGTGGTGATATAGCCCTCCCCCAGCTTTTGGCGCAGGGCCTTGATGTGCATATCCACCGTGCGGGTCTCCCCCGTGAAGTCGTAGTCCCACACGGCGGAGAGAATCTCGTCCCGGGTAAGCACGGTGCCCCGGCGGCGCACCAGCAGCCGCAGCAGCTCAAACTCCTTATAGGTCAGGGCGATGTTCTCCCCGCCCCGGGTGACGGTGCGCCCGGCGGGGTCGATGACCAGGTCCCGGTAGCGGAGCACAGGGTCCCGCTCCCCCACCCGGCGCATGACGGCATTGACCCGGGCTTGCAGCTCCATGACCCCAAAGGGCTTGGCAATGTAGTCGTCCGCCCCCAGGTCCAGGGCGGTCACCTTGTCCATCTCGGTCTGGCGGGCGGTGAGCATGATGATGGGCAGCTTGGCAGTGGCCTCTTCACTGCGCAGGCGGCGGACGATGTCCAGCCCGTCCATGCCGGGGAGCATCCCGTCCAGCAGGGCCAGATCCACCACGGGGGCGGCGGCAAAAAAGTCCTCCCCGCTCTCAAAGGCCAATACCTCATGACCCATGGATTTGAAATAATACTCTAACATGGTGCGGATAGATGGATCGTCCTCCACCACCGCAATGCGAAGGGCCATGGTGCCTCTCTCCTTTTGCTGGATTTACTGAATTTCTCCGGTGACGCAGAAAATGGCCCAGTTGGCGATGTTTACCGCGTGGTCCGCCACCCGCTCCAGGTATTTGCCGATGATGATGAGGTCCACCGAGCGGTCGGAGTGGTCGGCCCGGGTGGCAATGCGCTCCACCAGGTTCTTCTTGAGCTGGACAAACAGGTCGTCCACCACATCGTCCAGGTTGATGACCGCCCGGGCGGTGTTCTCGTCCCGGTCCACGTAGGCAGCGATGGCCTGGCGCACCATGAGCCCCGCCTGGCGGCTCATGGCCACGATCTCCTGGGGCACCTCTGGCTTGTCTCCGCTCTCGGCAATGAGCAGGGACATCTCGGCGATGTTGGCGGCCTGATCCCCGATGCGCTGCAGGTCGGTGACCATCTTCATGGCAGCGGAAATGGTGCGCAGGTCCCGGGCCACGGGCTGCTGGCGCATCAGCAGGGACATACAGCGGTTTTCAATGTCCCGCTCCATCTGGTCCATGGTGTTGCGCATCTCAATGGTGGCCTTCGCCCCCTCCGCCTTGCCCTGGGTCAGGGAGGCGGTGACCAGGTCGATGGCGTCCTGGGTCACGGTGCCCATGGCGGTGAGCTGGTGGCTGAGCTCCACCAGCTCAGCGTCAAACGTCTTTCTCATACAGCAATTCCTCCTTAGCCAAATCGTCCGGTGATGTAGTCCTCGGTGCGCTTATCCCTGGGCACCGAGAACAGCTTCTCGGTGTCGTCCGCCTCCACCAGCTCCCCGTGGAGGAAGAAGGCACAGCGGTCGGACACACGGGTGGCCTGTTGCATATTGTGGGTGACGATTACTATTGTATACGATTTTTTCAAATCTGCAATCAAATCTTCGATCTTGGAGGTGGAGATGGGGTCCAGGGCAGAGGTGGCCTCGTCCATGAGCAGCACGTCGGGCTCCACGGCCAGGGCACGGGCGATGCAGATACGCTGCTGCTGGCCGCCGGACAGGCCCAGAGCGGACTTTTTCAGCCGGTCCTTCACCTCATCCCAGATGGCAGCGCCCTGCAGGGCCTTCTCCACAATCTCGTCCAGCTGCTTTTTGTTGCGGATGCCGTGGGTGCGGGGGCCGTAGGCGATGTTGTCATAGATGGACATGGGGAAGGGATTGGGCTTTTGGAACACCATGCCGATCTGCTTGCGCAGCCAGGTCACATTCACCTTGGGGTCGTAAATCTCCAGCCCCCGGTACTGCACGCTGCCCTCGATCTTCACGCCGGGCACCAGGTCGTTCATCCGGTCCAGGGTCTTGAGAAAGGTGGACTTGCCGCAGCCGGAGGGGCCGATGAGGGCGGTGACCTGGTTCTGAGGAATGTCCAGATTGATGTCTTTGAGTGCGTGGTTTTCACTGTACCACAGGTTCAGGCCCTTGGCCGTAAGGATAATATTTTGGTCCATAATGGCGTCTCCTTAGTTTTTCTTTAATTTTTTACCCAGGAACTTGGCAGCCAAATTGATGACCAGGGTGATGACAATGAGCACCACAGCCACCGAAAAGGCCAGGTCGAAGTCGGCCCGTACCTTGGCATAGACATACAGGGCAACGCTCAACGTGGAGCCGGAGCTGGACAGAAAGCTCTCCAGTCCGTTCTGGAAAAAGTCCTGCATCCGCATGCTCATGCCCACGGTGTAGAGTAGCACGGCGGACTCGCCCACGATGCGGCCGATGGAGAGAATACAGCCGGTGACAATGCCGTCAATAGAGGAAGGAAGCACCACAGTGCGGATCATGTGCCACTTGCCCGAACCCAGGCCCAGAGAGCCTTCCCGGTAGGACTGGGGCACCGTCTTAAGGGATTCCTGTGTGGTACGGATGACGGTGGGCAGGGTCATAATCACCAGGGTGAAGGCGCCGGCCACCAGAGTCTTGCCCAAAGCCAGGGACTCGGCAAACACCAGCACGCCCACCAGGGCGTAGATGATGGAGGGGATACCTGCCAGGGTTTCGGTGGCAAACTCGATAGTAGATACCAGTTTGTGGTTGGTGGCATACTCGGTGAGGTAGATGGCAGCACCCACACCCAGGGGCAGCACCACCACCAAGGTGGCCACAATAACATAGAGGGTGTTCAAAATGGCGGGGCCAATGCCCTGGATGTCCTTGACCACGCTCTCCTCAGCAGTCAAAAACTGCCAGGAGAGATTGGGCAGGCCACGGTAGAAAATGTAGGCCAGCAGAAAGATGAGCAGAGCCACCACGATGGCCGCGGCAACATAAATGAGTGCACGCATGACCCCGTTATATACCTTTCGACTGGCGGAGAGTCCCTGATCCATAACCAGTTGATTGTTGACATTTTCCATTGCGCTCACCCCTTCTTTCGCTTGAGCACCACATTGAGGATCACGTTGATGCACATGATAAACAAAAACAGCACAAGGCCGATGGAGAACAAGGCCTGGCGCTGCAGGCCGCTGGAATAGGCCAGCTCCACTGCAATACCGGTGGTGAGGAAGCGCACGCTGGAGAGCAAGTCTGGCATGTTGGCCACGTTGCCCGCCACCATCATGATAGCCATGGCCTCGCCGATGGCACGGCCCACACCCAGCACCACCGCTGCGGCAATGCCGCTTTTGGCGGCGGGAGCAGAGACACGGAAGTAGGTCTCGATCTCCGTGGCGCCCAGGGCCAGAGAGGCCTCCTCATATTCCCGGGGTACCGCATTCAAGGCGGTCTCCGACACGGAGATGATGGAAGGCAGAATCATCACCGCCAGCACCACGATGGAGGCCAGCAGACTCTCACCGGCGGCGGTGTGGAAGGTGGTTCGCACCAGGGGCACCAGCACCATCAGGCCCACCAGACCGTAGACAATGGAGGGAATACCCGCCAGCAGATCCACCACCGGACGGATCACGTTGGCCACCCGGCGGGGAGCCACCTTGGAGAGGAACATGGCCATGAGAAAGCCGATGGGCACGCCGATGACGATGGCCCCGGCGGTGCCGTAGACCGAGGTGAGGATCAAGGGCAGGATACCAAATTTGGGCTGCTCCGCTGTGGAGGCCCACTCGGTGCCAAAGAGGAATTCCACCAGACCGACTTCCCGGATGGCGGGCAATCCGGAGATGATGAGATAGACGGTGATCACCAGCACGAATCCGATGGCGATAAAGCCACATATAAAGAAGATGAGCTTCATGGCCGACTCCAGCACATGAACGTTTCCGGACTTTGCCTCAGGCTGGGAGACCTCCTGTTGGGGCTGTGCCAGGGGTTTGCTGAGTGCTTTTTCTTTCATAGATACAACCTTCTCCTTTTGATCTCCTCTGCTGGGAAAAAATGCGAAGCCTTCCGCCTCTTTTCCCAACAGAGGGGCCATGTGCCAGAACAAGCCCCCAAATATGTGGGAGCTTGTTCTGGTTATGGCCTTGGGTAAATTGGAACTTAAGCGTTGGGGGATACGCAGCCAGCGGCCTCCACCTCGTCGGCGGCATCGGCGCTCATAGCCCAGTCCAGGAAAGCCTGAGCGGCATCAGACAGCTCCACGCCTTCCTTGGTGACCATGACGAAGGGACGCTGAATCTTGTAAGTACCATCAGCCACAGTAGCCTCAGAGGGAGTCACGCCGTCCACGGCAACCGCGGTGACCGTCTTGTCCACGGCAGACAGAGAAGCGTAGCCGATGGCGTTGGGGTTGCCGGCCACGGAGCCAATCACCTCACCGGTGGACTCATACTCGTTGGTGTACTTGCACGCATCCTCAACACCCACGATCTCCTCGAAGGCGCCACGGGTACCGGAAGCGGCGTCACGGCCGATGACAGCGATCTCAGCGTCGGCGCCGCCCAGTTCGGACCAGTTGGTGATGGTGCCGTTGTAGATCTGAGCGATCTGCTCCACAGTCAGGCTGGTCACGGTGTTCTCGGGGTTAATGACGATAGCCACGCCGTCCAAAGCCACGATGTTCTCCACAGCACCCTCGGCCTTCTCCTCGTCGGTGAGGGCGCGTGAAGCCAGCCCGATGTCCACCGTGCCGGCCAGAACATTCTTGATGCCGGAGCCGGAACCAGTACCAGAGTAGTTCACAGTCACGCCGGAGTTCTCCCCTTCAAAGCTCTCCTGGAAAGCGGCCATCACGTCGGCCATGGAGGTGGAGCCATCGGTGTTGACTACACCGGAAATGCTCTCGGTCTTGTCGTTACCGGCATCGGACTGCTCAGCACTCTTGTTGCCGCAAGCGGCCAGGCTAAAGGCCATGGCGCCGGCCATCAGCACAGCGATCAACTTCTTCATTTTGTGATCTCTCCATTTCATATTCGTTGTGTTTGATTTCCTCTCTTGGGAACAGCTTTGAGTTTACAAAAGATTTGTAAAGAGTGCGCTCAGGGCTTTGTAAAGTGTGTGTAAAGTCCTCCATTTCTCCCACTTATTAGCGATACCATTGTAATACCACCGTGTTTTTCTCCCGTTTTAGTGCAATACTGCTAATGAGGCAGTCCGCCCCCAACACGATCCAGGCAGGGGCGGACAGGGCGTCTGGAATGGCGGACACACAGATCTTTACAAAGGGGTGTACGGTGTAAACCAGCCCCAGCGCCAGCCCGGACCAGGCCAGGGAAAAGGGCAGGCACACCAGTCCCCCCACATTCCACCTGATTTGAGAGTAGTCCCAGAACGCCACCCCCAACCCATATTTATAATAGAGTCCGAACAGGAACTCCACAGCGGTGGCCGCCCCAAAGCCCACCGCCATGACCTCCAGCGGGTGGGCGGCTGGGCCGCACAGGGCCGCAATGACCACGCCCCCCGCCCCGTACACCGGACACAGGGGGAGCAGCAGCAGACATTTGCGCCCGCCCCCATGCCCCCGGACCAACCTGGCGTAGGCGGTCTCCAGCAAATATCCCAGAAAGCTATACACCAAGATATACCAAATCAAGCGGTTCATACCTCATCCCCCCGTCTGACTAGTCTGTCCCAAAGGCGGGTTTCTCATGAAGTGTATAAATTTTTTCTTTGGGGGCAGTTTTTTACCACCAGTTACCTGTTGTTTGCCCGGTGGGATTGTGATACAATGTATCGAACTTTGCAAGGAGGGACCGATATGCGTCATTTGATTGACTTCGGGGATTTGACCAGACAGGAATGGGACGAGATCTACAAAAGAGCGGACAAGATCATTGACAACCCGCAACAGTTTTTGGATGTATGCCACGGCAAGGTGTCGGCCAACCTGTTCTATGAGCCCTCCACCCGCACCAACTTCTCCTTCCAAACCGCCATGATGCGTCTGGGCGGGTCCGTGTTCGGCTTTGCCGATCCCAACTCCTCCTCGGTGGCCAAGGGCGAGACCCTGAAGGACACCATTAAGATGGTGTCCAACTACGCCGACGTCATCGTCATGCGCACCCCCTGGGAGGGCGCCGCCAAGGCCGCCTCCCTCTACTCCGACGTGCCGGTGGTCAACGCCGGTGACGGCGGACATATGCACCCCACCCAGACCATGGCCGACCTGACCACCATCACCCGCCTGCGGGGGAGCGTAGACGGGCTGGCCATTGGCCTGTGCGGTGACTTGAAAAACGGGCGCACCGTCCACTCCCTCATCAAGGCCCTGGCCAAATTCCAGAACATCCGGTTCTACCTCATTGCCCCCCGGGACCTGGCCATCCCCCAATACCTGCGCCAGTTCATGCAGGAGCATCATATGCCCTTTGTGGAGGTCACCGGCCTGGAGACGGTGATCCCCCAGTTGGACGTGCTGTATATGACCCGCATTCAAAAGGAGCGGTTCGTAGACCCCCTGGAGTACGAGCGCAACAAGGGCATCTACATTCTCACCCGCTCCAAGCTGGACCGGGCCCGGGAGAACCTGCTCATCATGCACCCCCTGCCCCGTGTAGATGAGATCACCGTGGATGTGGATGACGATCCCCGGGCGGTGTACTTCCAGCAGGCCCGGTTTGGTATGTTTGCCCGCATGGCCCTGCTCTCCGATCTGGCCAACCAGCCCCGGATGACCCCGGCCCCCGTGGAGATCGGCACCAAGCCGGTGTGCCACAACCCCCGGTGCATCACCCAGACCGAGCACTATCTGCCTCCCCTGGTAAAGAAAAACGGCGGCGTGGACTGCTGCGCCTTCTGCGACGCCCCTCTCTAATCGTTTTTTGCAAAAAGGGCTTGACACCCCGGACATTGTGTGCTATGATATGCAGGCTGATGTTTGGGGCGTCACCCTTAACCTGCGGGTGTAGTTCAATGGTAGAATCCCAGCCTTCCAAGCTGGTCGCGTGGGTTCGATTCCCATCACCCGCTCCATACGCGCCTGTAGCTCAGGTGGATAGAGCAACTGCCTTCTAAGCAGTGGGTCAGGGGTTCGAGTCCCTTCAGGCGTGCCA
>DVKO01000004.1 GCA_018715985.1 Candidatus Enterenecus avicola | reverse complement strand
TGAGCGTGTCGAAAAAGTTCGACACGCTTCTCAAAAATGCAAGCATTTTTTCGAGGGGATGCAGCCCGCTGCGCGCAGAATCGGGTCAAAGGACGACCCGATTCCACACTGGCGGGCTGAGAAGTGTTTTTTTCGATGCTCATGTCCCCGAAAAAAACGGATTTCAATTTATTTTTCCATCTTCGGATGGAAAAACTCTGCCGAGGGCTTTTTGACGATGCAAGATCATCTGTCCTTCTTGCATTGACGTGAGACTTTTCGACAGTCTGAAGCCCCCGACCATAGGTCGGGGGCTTTTCTCTTTGCAGTTAGATCAGGGTCAGCACCATGGTGAGGACCAGGAACACAATGGCCACCCACTTGGTCATCTTGGCCATGCGGGCATCGGCGGTCTTGGCCTTGTTCTTGGACAGGAAGGTGTCAGCCGCACCGGAGATGGCGCCGGACAGACCGGCGCTCTTGCCGGACTGGAGCATCACGATGACGATGAGGGCCAGGCACACCACGAAATAAATGATAGACACAATCAGCTGGGGAGTGGTCATGGAATTCAATCCTTTCGGTCACAGTCTAAAAATGGGCGCAACAGCCCTTACAAGTATTTTCTATGATACCACACCCTGAATGGGATTGCAAGGGGTTTTCCCGTTTCTTTCTCCCCGAATGCGGCGCAGATGTCCCGCCAAGGTGATCCCTCCGGTGACCAGGAGCATGAAGTAGCAGCTCATGGTACGGGTGAGGATCATGGCGGGGGCCACCAGGGCCGGGCCGAACACGGCCAGGAAGGTGCGCAGGAACACCCCTTCCGCTGCCCCCGCCGCGCCGGGCAGCGGGAGGAAGCTCACCGCCACGGTGCACAGCACCTGCAAGCCCGCCACCTCCAACAGGCCCATCCCGGACAGTCCGAAGGCCCGGTAGACCAGGTACGGGACCAGGTAGGAGCAGCCCAGCTGAACTCCGCTCAGCCCCACCACTCCCGCCAGCACCAGGGGGGTGCGGGCAATGACCCGGGCGCCTTGGCGGTACTGCTCCACCGCCTCCTCCAGCTTCTCCTCCAGCCCGGTCCGATCCAGACGGTGTACCAGGCGGCAGGCCAGCGCAATGCCCCACCGTCCCAGCCTCTGGGCGGGGCCGGGGAAAAAGAGCAGGAGGAGCATGGCCACGTTGAGCAGCACAAAGATGGACAGCCCCACCCCCAGCAGCAGCCCCACCTGACCGCCCAGCTGGGCCGGCAAGCCCCGACCAAAGGCCAGAGCGGCCAGGGCATAGCCCACCACTGCCGTGTGGCAGCCGATGCTCACCAGCAGCATATCGATGGTGCCCGACGCCACCGGCACCCCGTCCCGGCTCATGTAGTACACCTGGGCGGGCTGGCCTCCGGTGGCAGAGGGGGTGACATTGCTGAAAAAGAACCCGGTGCACGAGTAAAAGCAACAATTTCGGAAGGGTTGGGGACAGCCCAGGGCCCCCAGCACCAGCCGGGTGGCCCCGGCCTCGCAGGCGATATACGCCCCCATCACCGGCAGAGCCAGCAGAAGAACCCGTCCATCCGCCCGGGCCATGGCCCCCAGCAGCTCCCTGGGGGACTGCTGGCCCAGGATGGTGTAGGCGGTGAGGCCCAGCAGCGCGGCCATGAGGGCAAACCATACCAGCTGCTGTTTGCTCCTCCTCTTCATGCGCTCACCCGCTCCCCGGCCAGCTGCTCCACCACCAGGCACACCGCCGCCCGGCACATGGTGTCAGATACCTGGGCCATAGCCCTGCGCATTCCGGCCAGCCCCACCTGGTCGTACAACGTGCGCTCAATGGCCCACAGGCAGGCCTCCTCTCCCCGGTGGGCCAGGCGGGCCATGCCCGACTCCAGCAAAAACCGGGCGTTTTCCCGCTCCTGCTCCAAAAACGGCGCCCATACCAGCATGGGCAGCCGGCTGGCAATGGCCTCGAAGGTGGTGATGCCCCCGGGCTTGGACAGCATCAGGTGGGCCCGGGCCATATAGGCGTCCACCCGGGTGGTGAAGCCCACCACCTCTATGTGGTCAAATTTCCCGTGGAGCCGCTGATACAGCTTCTCGTTGCGGCCGGTGAGGATGGTCACATGGATGTTGGGCAGGGCGTCCAGCTGCTCATAAAAGCGGTCCCCCCGGGGCATCAGCCCCAGGCCGCCCCCCATGATGAGCAGTTCCCGCCTGCCCCCGTGGGGGCTGCCCTGGGTGAACTGGGCCCCCACGGGGATGCCGGAGACGAAGATCCGCCCCCCCTCCACCCCCTTGGCCATCAGGCCCCGGCGCACCTGCTGGGAGGCCACCAGGTAGCCGTCGGTGCCGGGGTGGATCCACTCGCTGTGACAGGTCACATCGGTGATGCAGGTCACCAGGGGCACCTGGCCCCCCTCCTTTTTGTAGCGGGCCACCACCGCCGAGCACACGGGGTGGGTGGACACCACCACATCCGTGCCCTGGCTCCACAACAGGTCCTCCAGGTGTTCCACCCACGCCCCGGCCAGGGGCATCTCCCCCTCCACGTTGCGGGTCAGGCGGTGGAAGAGGTTGTACAGCCCGCCACCGTACTTCACCAGCCACCCAAACATCCGGTAGAGGGTGGGGGCCAGCTCGGGCATGGCGTAGTCAAAAAAGTCCACGGTCTCCACCTGATGGCCCTCCTGCTCCAGCTGCTGTTGCAGGGCGCAGGAGGCAGACCAGTGCCCCATTCCAAATTTTCCGGTTAAAATGAGGATTTTCATGGCATTGTTCTCCTTGGAATCCAGCGTTTCCACATCCTATTTCAACCATATCATAGCAGACGCATTTTGGGTTTTCCCGCCCTCCCGGTTAAGGTTTCCTTAAATCGGGGTAAATTCCTGGAAAACTTCCCCCAATTCCAGCCATTCTATGGCAGGGGGCGGCACATCCTGGCAGCAGACCGAGGCCCACCACCCCTCCCCGGCATAGCTTCGGTGGGGACAGGGGGGCGGCACCGGCACCTCGCGGGGCGGGTAGAGGGGGGTGTCTCCCAGCTTGCACCAGCTCTCCTTCAAGGTCCACAGCCTGCAAAAGTCCCCGTCGGTGCCGTCAAACAGTTCCAGCTCCGCCGGGGTGAAGCAAAAGGCGGGCAGGCCGGGGCGGTGGGGCTTGACGCACTCAATGTCCACCCCCACCGGAAACGGGGACAGGGCGCACAGGGCGTACCCCCCGCTGTGGGACAGGGACAGCCACCGGCCCTGTCCCGGGATCAGGGGCTTGCCCCGGGGGCTCAGCTCCAGCTGGGGCAGCTCCCCCCAGCCATAGTTCCGGGCGGCCAGGCGCAGCAGCGGGCGGCTGAGCTTGCGCCCGTCCTCCCCTTTGACTCCATAGATCTTGGTGGACATCCCGTCCCCCCCTTTCCACACAACACAAGCCCGGGAGCATCCCTGTGTCCCGGGCTGTTTTCTCGCCTCCAACTATACCACGAGTGGGCCCGCCGGCGCAAGGGCCCGGCCCTATTTGGCCCGTGCCAGGGTGAGCCCGATGACCTCCTCCGCCCCGGCCAGGCGCAGGCAGGCGGCGCACTCGGAGAGGGTAGCCCCGCTGGTGGCCACGTCATCCACCAGCACCACCCGCTTCCCCTCCACGTCCGCCCCCTCCCGCAGTTCATATGCCCCGGACACGTTGGCCCGCCGGGCCGAGGGGGAGAGAATGCGGGACTGCTGGCGGGTGTCCCGCACCTTCACCAGGGTGGACACCACCTCCAGCTCTGTCTGCGCCCCCACCTGCTGGGCCAGCAGCTGACACTGGTCATATCCCCGCCGCTTGAGCCCCCGGGCGGACAGGGGCACCCAAGTCACGCAGTCCACCGGCTCCCCCCAGAGGTCGGACAGGCACTGGGCCATGAGCAGCCCGAAGAGGGCGGCGTGGCGGCGTCCGCCCCGGAACTTGTAGCAGTGCATCCCACGCCGTACCCCCTCCTGGTACCACAGCGGCGAGAGGCACTGCCGGCAAAACTCCACCCGCTTGCGCTCCTCCCCGGTCCAGGGCAGGGCGGTCTGACAGCGGCTGCACAGCCCCTCCTCCCACACCTCCAGCACCCTGCCGCAAAACGGGCAGCGGGGTGGATAGAGCAGGTTCATAACCGCCTCTTTCCAATTCATCCTGGTTTCTCCCCCCTTTGCGTCCAATCACGTCGAAATACGTCGAATCTCTCGGTATAAAAAAGGACGCAGCCGGTGGCTGCGTCCTTTTGCGCTTGGGAGTAAATTACTGAGCGTACAGCTCGATGAGCTTCTGCAGGTGCTCCCAACGCTCCATAGCGGCCTTCTCGTTCTTCTCGAACAGATCCTTGGCGCGCTCGGGGAAGGAGCGGGTGAGGGAGGAGTAGCGGGCCTCGTTCATCAGGAACTCCTGATAGCCGCCAGCGGGGGCCTTGGAGTCCAGAGTGAAGGGGTTCTTGCCCTGCTCCTTGAGCACGGGGTTGTAGCGGAACAGGTTCCAGTAACCGCAGTCCACGGCACGCTTCATCTCGGACTGGCAGTTGGTCATGCCGCCCTTGATGGAGTGCATCTCGCAGGGAGCGTAGCCGATGATGAGGGAGGGACCATGATAGGCCTCGGCCTCACGGATGGCAGCCAGAGTCTGGTTGGGGTTGGCGCCCATGGCAACCTGAGCCACGTACACGTAGCCGTACTGCATGGCGATCTCAGACAGGCTCTTCTTGCCCACGGTCTTACCGGCAGCAGCGAACTGAGCCACCTGGCCGATGTTGGTGGACTTGGAGGCCTGTCCACCGGTGTTGGAGTACACCTCAGTGTCAAAGACGAACACGTTGACATCCTCGCCGGAAGCCAGGACGTGGTCCAGGCCGCCGTAACCGATGTCGTAGGCCCAGCCGTCGCCGCCGAAGATCCACACGGACTTCTTCACCAGCAGGTCGGCCATCTCCACCACTTCGCGGCAGGCGTCGCAGTCGCAGGTCTTGGCCAGCTCCAGCAGCTTCTCGGAGGGAGCCTTGGAGCCCTCGCCCTCGTCGCGCTTGTCCAGCCACTCGGCAGCGGCAGCCTTCAGCTCGTCGCTGGCGCAGTCGGCGGTGGTCAGAGCGGTGACAGCGTCAATGAGCTTGGCGCGGCGCTGCTTGACGGCAACCAGCATACCCAGGCCGTGCTCGGCGTTGTCCTCGAACAGGGAGTTGGCCCAAGCGGGACCCTTGCCCTCGGAGTTGGCGCAGTAGGGGGAGGTAGCAGCGGGGCCGCCCCAGATGGAGGAACAGCCGGTGGCGTTGGAGACATACATCCGGTCGCCGCAGACCTGGGTGACCAGGCGGGCATAGGAGGTCTCGGCACAGCCGGCGCAGGAGCCAGAGAACTCCAGCAGGGGCTGCTTGAACTGGCTGTCCTTGACGTTGGCCACGGACTCCATGTCCTTCTTGGGGGCAACCTTGGCAACCATGTAGTCGAAGGCGGGCTGCTTGGGCAGCATCTGCTCCATGGGCACCATGGTCAGGCTCTTGGTGGGACACACGCCCACGCACACGCCGCAGCCCATACAGTCCAGAGCGGACACGGCCAGGGAGTACTTGTACACGCCCTTGCCCTTGCCGGCCTTGATGTCCACGATCTGAGCACCGGCGGGAGCGGCAGCGGCCTCCTCCTCGGTGAGAGCGAAGGGACGGATGGTGGCGTGGGGGCAGACGTAGGAGCACTGGTTACACTGCACGCAGGTGCTCTCGTTCCAGGCGGGCACGGTGACGGCCACGCCGCGCTTCTCGTAGGCGGAAGCGCCCTGCTGGAAGGTGCCGTCCACGCAGTCCACGAACTTGGACACGGGCAGGGAGTCGCCGTCCATCTTGTTGACGGGCTCCATGATGTTCTCCACCTGAGCCACCAGCTCGGCCTTGCCCTGGTAGTTGTGCTCCACGGGAGCGTCCTCAGCGGTGGCCCAGTCGGCGGGCACGTCCACCTTGACGAAGGCGGTGGCGCCCAGGTCGATGGCCTTGTGGTTGCGGTCCACCACGTCCTGGCCCTTCTTCAGGTAGGACTTGGTAGCGGCCTCCTTCATGTAGCGGATGGCGTCCTCCTGGGGCATGACGTTGGCCAGAGCAAAGAAGGCGGACTGGAGGATGGTGTTGGTGCGCTTGCCCATGCCGATCTCAATGGCCAGGTCGATGGCGTTGATCATGTACAGCTGGATGTTGTTCTGAGCGATGTAGCGCTTGGAAGCGGCATCCAGGTGGTGGTTGAGCTCGTCGAAGTTCCACTGGCAGTTGACCAGGAACACGCCGCCGGGCTTGACGTCACGGACGATGGGGAAGCCCTTGGTGATGTAGCTGGGCACGTGGCAGGCCACGAAGTCAGCCTTGTTGATGTAGTAGGGGCTGCGGATGGCGTGGTCGCCGAAGCGCAGGTGGGAGATGGTCACGCCGCCGGTCTTCTTGGAGTCGTACTGGAAGTAGGCCTGCACGTTCTTGTCGGTGTGGTCGCCGATGATCTTGATGGAGTTCTTGTTGGCGCCCACGGTACCGTCGCCGCCCAGACCCCAGAACTTGCACTCGATGGTGCCCTCGGCAGCGGTGTTGGGAGAGGGCTTCTCCTCCAGGGACAGGTGGGTCACGTCGTCCACGATGCCCAGGGTGAACTGGTGCTTGGGCTCAGCCTTGGTCATCTCCTCATACACAGCGAACACGCTGGCGGGGGGAGTGTCCTTGGAGCCCAGGCCGTAACGACCGCCGATGACACGGATGTCGGTGCGGCCGCCGTTGGCCAGAGCGGTGACAACGTCCAGGTACAGAGGCTCGCCCTGGGCGCCGGGCTCCTTGGTGCGGTCCAGCACAGCGATCTGCTTGCAGGTGGCGGGGATGGCAGCCAGCAGCTTGTCGGCGCGGAAGGGGCGATACAGACGCACCTTCACCAGGCCCACCTTCTCGCCGTGGGCGTTGAGGTAGTCGATGACTTCCTCGGCCACGTCGCAGATGGAGCCCATGGCGATGATGACGCGGTCTGCGTCGGCAGCGCCGTAGTAGTTGAACAGCTGGTAGTTGGTGCCCAGCTTCTCGTTGACCTTGCCCATGTACTCCTCCACGATGCCGGGCACGGCGTCATAGTAGGAGTTGGAGGCCTCACGGTGCTGGAAGAAGATGTCGCCGTTCTCGTGGGAACCGCGCATCACGGGGTGGTCGGGGTTGAGGGCGCGGGCGCGGAAGGCGGCCACGGCGTCCATGTCGCACATCTCGGCCAGATCCTCATAGTCCCACACGGCCACCTTCTGGATCTCGTGAGAGGTACGGAAGCCGTCGAAGAAGTTGATGAAGGGGACGCGGCTCTTGATGGTGGCCAGGTGAGCCACAGCGGACAGGTCCATGACCTCCTGGGGGTTGGACTCGCACAGCATGGCAAAGCCGGTCTGACGGCAGGCCATCACGTCGGAGTGATCGCCAAAGATGTTCAGAGCATGGCTGGCCACGGTACGGGCGGAGACATGGAAGACGGTGGGCAGCAGCTCACCGGCGATCTTGTACATATTGGGGATCATCAGCAGCAGGCCCTGGGATGCGGTGTAGGTGGTGGTCAGGGCACCGGCGGCCAGAGAGCCGTGGACGGTACCGGCAGCGCCAGCCTCGGACTGCATCTCCACCACCTTCACGGTCTGGCCAAAGATGTTCTTCCGGCCAGCAGCGGCCCACTGATCCACATTGTCCGCCATGGGGCTGGACGGAGTGATGGGGTAAATACCCGCAACCTCTGTGAATGCGTAGGACACGTGAGCGGCAGCGGTGTTGCCGTCCATAGTTTTGAACTTACGTGCCATTTTCGTTTCCTCCTTTTGCTTCTCAGCAAAGAGCTGAGGCATCTGAATTCCGAATACACCTCAGTCTACCACATTTCTCCTATAAATTCAATGAATAATTCCATTTTTTCTTGTAAATTCTCACACACCTTTCCCTCTCCCCTTCTTTCCGGGGAATAAGAAACCTTGCGCCGGACAAACCCCCGTGGTATGATAGATAACAAGAAATTTAAGTTACTTTTTTCACAAGGAGGTCTTGCCCTCTATGGTGTGTCATCTGCTCTCCCTGGGTCTGCACGGCACCCACGGATATTTGGTCACAGCGGAGTGCGCCCTCTCCGGCGGTCTGCCCGCCTTCGATGTGGTGGGCCTGCCGGACGCGGCGGTGAAGGAGTCCCGGGAGCGGGTGCGCTCAGCCATCCGGGCCAGCGGCTTTGACTTCCCCGTCTCCCGCATCATCGTCAACCTGGCCCCCGCCGACCGGAAAAAGATGGGCACGGTGTATGACCTGCCCATTCTGCTGGGCATTCTCTCCGCCAGCGGGCAGCTGTCGGTGAAGGGAAACGCCGACGCCGCCTTTTTGGGGGAGCTGTCCCTGTCCGGGGCTCTGCGCCCGGTGTCCGGGGTGCTGCCCATGGCCCTGGCCGCGGTGCGGTGCGGGGTACGCCGGCTCTTTGTCCCCGCCGACAACGCCCCCGAGGCCACCTTGGCCCAGGGTCTGGAAGTGTATGGGGTGGAGACGGTGGCGCAGCTGTGCGCCCACCTGCGGGGGGAGGCCCCCATCCCCCCTGCCCAGCCCTGGACACCGCCGGAGACCCTGCCCACGGGGCCGGACTTTGCCGACGTGAAGGGCCAGGAGGGGGCCAAGCGGGCCCTGGAGGTGGCCGCCGCCGGGGGACACCACATTCTCATGACAGGCAGCCCCGGGGCGGGCAAGTCCATGATGGCCAAGCGCCTGCCCTCCATCCTCCCCGACCTGACCCGGGAGGAGGCCCTGGCCTGCACCGAGATCTACTCGGTGATGGGCCTGACCAGCCGGGAGCACCCCATGGTGCTCCGCCGCCCCTTCCGCTCCCCCCACCACACCATCTCCCCGGTGGGGATGGCCGGGGGCGGGGCCAACCTTCGCCCGGGGGAGATCTCCCTGGCCCACAACGGAGTGCTCTTTCTGGACGAGCTGCCCGAGTTCCACGCCGACGTGCTGGAGGTGCTGCGCCAGCCCCTGGAGGACGGCAGGGCCCAGATCACCCGGGCCTCCGGCTCGGTGACCTATCCCAGCCAATTCATGCTGGTGTGCGCCATGAACCCCTGCAAGTGCGGCTGGTACGGCCACCCCTCGGGCCGGTGCACCTGCTCGGAGCAGGCGGTGCGCCGCTACCAAAGCCGCATCTCGGGGCCTATGCTGGACCGCATCGACATCTGTGTGGACGTCCCCGCCCTGGAGTATGACGAGCTGGTGGGGCGCTCCGCCCCCGCCGAGCCCTCCGCCCACATCCGGGCCCGGGTCAACGCCGCCCGTGCCATTCAAATTGCCCGTTTCGGGCCCCACGGCCCCACCTGCAACGCCCACATGGGGCCCCAGGAACTGAACGCCTATTGCCGGCTGGATGAGGCCTGTGAGGCAATGATCCGGGGGGCCTATAAAAAGCTGGGTCTCACCGCCCGCAGCTATGACCGCATCCTCCGGGTGGCCCGCACCGTGGCCGACCTGGACGGGGCGGCAAACATCCAGCCCCACCATCTGGCCGAGGCCCTCCAGTACCGTCCCCCCGAGCAGCTGCAAGTGTAGGGCTCGACAAAATCCCCCCGTTTTCTCCCAAACTGCCCCTTCCAAAAACTTGTTTCTCCCCCTAAATCCCAGAAAATCCCCTTGTCCATTGGGAAAAATTTCACTATAATATAGCTGTATATTCCGGCCTCTCCACCTGGCAGCGCCGCCTGTGGGGCGCTTGGAGCCCACATTCGCCCACTTCCACCACCTCTATTTGGAGGTCTTGATGGCTGAACATACAAATTGTAACGAGAAGGAAAGGAAGATCTGTTATGGCTCAGAGAAAGGCAAGTTCCGCAAAGAAAACGCGGGCTGCAGTTAAGCCCGCAGCCCGAGTGACAGAGAAGAAGCTCCCCGCCGCGGCCAGCGCCGCTCCCGCGGCCGAGAAGGCCGCTCCCGCGGCCGAGAAGGCCGCCCCCGTGACCGAGAAGGCCGCCCCCGTGGCCGAGAAGGCCGCCCCCGCGGCCGAGAAGGCCGCCCCCGTGGCCGAAAAGACTGCCCCCGTGGCCGAAAAGACTGCCCCCGTGGCCGAGAAGGCCGCCCCCGCGGCCGAAAAGGCCGCCCCCGTGGCCGAAAAGGCTGCCCCCAA
>DVKO01000032.1 GCA_018715985.1 Candidatus Enterenecus avicola | reverse complement strand
GGCGGGGGGACGTGGAGGGCGTCGCCGACCTGGCGGAGGAGGTGGCCCGGTTCTACGGCTACAACAAGATTCCCGTCACCCTCATGCGGGGCCAGACCACCCTGGGCGGGTACTCCGATGAGCAGAAGCTGGAGAACCTGCTGGGCTCGGTGTGCCGGTCCTGCGGGTATGATGAGATCATCACCTACTCCTTCATCTCCCCCACCTGCTACGACAAAATCCGCTGGCCCCAGGACGAGCCCCTGCGCAAGTCCTTCAAGATCTTGAACCCCCTGGGGGAGGACACCTCCATCATGCGCACCACCACCCTCCCCTCCATGCTGGAGATCCTCACCCGCAACTACAACTACCGCAACCAGAACGTGCGCCTCTACGAGGTGGGACGCATCTATCTGGAGGGCGGCCCGGACGGCCTGGCCGTGGAAAACAAGGTGCTCACCCTGGGCGCCTACGGCAGCGACATGGACTTCTACACCATGAAGGGCTGTGTGGAGGCCATTCTCCGGGACATTCGGGCCCAGGACATCACCTTCCAGACCCCCTGCCAGCCCAACCCCTCCTACCACCCCGGCCGGGTGGCAGAGGTGTACGCAGGCGCCCGCCGCATCGGCGTGTTCGGCCAGATCCACCCCCTGGCGGCCCAGAACTACGGGGTGGACGGAGAACTGTACTGCGGGGAATTGCAGCTGTCCCAGCTCATGGCCGCCAAGGGTCCCGACCCCATCTACACCCCCCTGCCCAAGTTCCCCGCCGTGGCCCGAGACATCGCCGTGGTGTGTGACGAGGCGGTCACCGTGGGCGCGCTGGAGGACTGCATCCGCACCGCCGCCCGGGGCCTGCTGAAACACGTGGCCCTCTTTGACATCTACCGGGGCAAGGGGGTGGCTGAGGGCAAAAAATCCGTGGCCTTCAACCTGACCCTGCGGGCCGACGACCGCTCCCTCACCGGCGAGGAGGCAGAGGCTGAGGTCCAGCACATTCTCACCGCTTTGGCCACCCAACTGGGCGCCACCCTGCGATAACAGCCATTTTTCGGCAATTCGCAGATTGACAAGCTCCCGTCTGCTCCGCTATAATCGTGGAGTATGACGACAGCAAGGGCGCTGTGGCCATTGGGTCACAGCGCCCATTTGATTTTCAGGAGGAATGACCATGTCCATCCACGAAGAGTGTGGCCTGTTCGGCATCAGTGATCCCCGCGGGGACTGTGCCCGCACCACCTATTACGGCTTGTATGCCCTCCAACACCGGGGCCAGGAGGCCTGCGGCATTGCCACCATCAACCAGCGGGTGCTGTCCTTCCACAAGGACGTGGGCCTGGTGGGGGATGTGTTCCACCCCGACGTGCTCAATCGTCTGGACGGCACCATGGCGGTGGGCCATGTGCGCTACTCCACCACCGGCGGCGGACAGCGGGAGAACGCCCAGCCCCTGACCCTCAAGTATGTCAAGGGCACTCTGGCCGTGGCCCACAACGGCAACCTGGTCAACACCGTGGAGCTGCGCACCTTCTTTGAGTACCAGGGCGCCATCTTCCAGACTACCACCGACTCGGAGCTCATCGCCTACGCCATTGCCCAGGAGCGGCTGCGCTGCGCCTCCGCCGAGGAGGCGGTGTGCCGGGCCGTGAAGGGGCTGCGGGGCGCCTTCTCCCTGCTGGTCATGTCCCCCCAGAAGCTCATCGCCGTCCGGGACCCCTGGGGCTTCCGCCCCCTGTGCATGGGCCGCCGGGGGGATGCGGTGATCTTCGCCTCGGAGAGCTGCGCCCTCCACGCCGTGGGGGCCGAGTTCGAGCGGGAGCTGGACCCCGGTGAGATCGTGGTGGTGGAGGGCACCCAGGTGCGCTCCATCCGGGAGAATTGCCAGAACGCCACCAGCCATATGTGTATCTTCGAGTATATTTACTTCGCCCGGCCCGACTCGGTGCTGTGCGGGCAGTCGGTGCATCTGGCCCGGCGCAACGCCGGGCGGCTGCTGGCCCACGAGTTCCCCGTGGAGGCGGATGTGGTCATCGGCGTGCCCGACTCCGGGCTGGACGCCGCCATGGGCTTTGCCGAGGCCTCCGGCATCCCCTACGGGGTGGGCCTGGTGAAAAACCGCTACATCGGCCGCACCTTCATCACCCCCAACCAGGAGAGCCGGGAGCAGGCGGTGCGCATCAAGCTGGGCGCGCTGGCCAGCTGCGTGGCGGGCAAGCGGGTGGTGATGGTGGACGACTCCATTGTCCGGGGCACCACCTCCAAGCAGATCGTCTCCCTGCTGCGGGAGGCCGGGGCCACTCAAGTGCATATGTACTCCTCCGCCCCGCCCTTCATCGCCCCCTGTTACTTCGGCACCGACATTCCCGACAAGGACTCCCTCCTCGCCTGCAACTACACCCAGGAGGAGATGCGGGAGATGATCGGCGCCGACTCCCTCCACTTCCTCTCTCTGGAGGCCCTGCACCAGATCGCTCCCCAGGCCGACTGCGGCTTCTGCGACGGGTGCTTCACCGGCCACTATCCCATTGAAACCTAACGCTGTTTTACAAAATACCAACCCGCACCGGACAGGGAGTGTCCGGTGCGGGTTTTTCAGGGCTTTGTTTGACTAATCCCCACCTGTGTAGTATAATACGTTGATTATATAATGAGGAGAATGTGCTCATGTGGTTGGCCAAGAATTGGAAAGATTATGAGCTGCTGGACTGCGGCCGTGGAGAAAAGCTGGAGCGGTGGGGCTCCTACCTGCTGGTGCGCCCCGACCCCCAGGCCATTTGGAACACTCCCCGCCAGCACAAGGGGTGGAAAACCGCCCACGCCCGTTACGCCCGCTCCCACACCGGCGGCGGCCAATGGGCCAGCAAGCAGGTGCCGGAGCGGTGGCAGATCCACTACGGCGATCTGACCCTGAACGTGGGCCTGATGAACTTCAAGCACACCGGCGTATTCCCCGAGCAGGCGGCCAACTGGGATTTTGCCCAGGACCTGATCCGCCGGGCGGGCCGTCCCATCTCTGTGCTCAACCTGTTTGCCTACACCGGCGGGGCCACAGTGGCCTGCGCCGCAGCAGGCGCCAGCGTGTGCCATGTGGACGCCGCCCGGGGCATGGTGCAGTGGGCCAGGGAGAACGCCAAGTCCTCGGGGCTGGAGGACAAGCCCATCCGGTGGATCATCGACGACTGCGCCAAGTTTGTGGAGCGGGAGATCCGCCGGGGCCGCCGCTACGACGCCATCATCATGGACCCCCCCTCCTATGGCCGGGGCCCCTCCGGCGAGGTGTGGAAGCTGGAGGAGAACCTGTATCCCTTTGTGGAGCTGGTGTCCGGGGTGCTCAGCGACGACCCCCTCTTTGTCATCCTCAACTCCTATACCACCGGCCTGGCCCCGTCGGTGCTGACCTATATTCTGCAAACCGTCATCGGCGGCAAGTTTGGCGGCCACACCGTGTCCGACGAGCTGGGGCTGCCGGTGACCCAGACTGGGCTGGCCCTGCCCTGCGGCGCCACCGGGCGCTGGGTGGCCTCTTCCGTGGAGAATGTCCGCCATGGCTGATCCCATTCTTCAGGCCCAAGATCTCACCTTCCGCTACACCACCGCGGAAGGGGTGGCCCCCACCGTGCTGGACCAGGTAAATCTGGACATTGAAACCGGCTCTTTCGTGGCCATTCTGGGCCACAACGGCTCGGGCAAATCCACCTTCGCCAAGCACCTCAACGCCATTTTGCTCCCCTCCGGGGGAAAGGTCTATGTGGACGGCATGGACACCGCCGACGACAATCTGCTCCTGGACATCCGGCGCAGGGTGGGCATGGTGTTCCAAAACCCGGACAATCAGATCGTGGCCAGCGTGGTGGAGGAGGATGTGGCCTTCGCCCCGGAAAACCTGGGCGTGCCCTCGGCGGAAATCCGCCGCCGGGTGGATGAGGCCCTCCGGGCCGTGGGCATGACCGAGTACGCCCACCACGCCCCCCACCTGCTCTCCGGGGGTCAGAAGCAGCGGGTGGCCATTGCCGGGGTACTGGCCATGCGCCCCAAGTGCATCGTGCTGGACGAGCCCACCGCCATGCTGGACCCGGTGGGCCGCCGGGAGGTGCTGGACACCATCTGCACCCTCAACCGGGAACTGGGCATGACGGTGGTGCTCATCACCCACCACATGGACGAGGCCGCCCGGGCCCAACGGCTGGTGGTCATGGACAACGGCCACGTAGTCATGGACGGCCCCCCCGGCCAGGTGTTTCAGCACGTGGTGGAGCTGCGCCGTCTGGGTCTGGAGGTGCCGGACTCGGTGGCCCTGCTCTACGAGCTGCGCCGGGCCGGGCTGGACGTCCCTCTGGACGTGCTCACCCCGGAGGACTGCGCCCGGGTGGTGGCCCAAATTTTACCCCAATAAGAGAGGCCCGCATCTATGACGCCTATCATTGAAACCAAACAGCTGACCCATATTTACAGCCGGGGCACCCCCTTTGAGCACACCGCCCTGAAGGGCATTGACCTGGCGGTGGCCCCGGGGGAATACCTGGCCATCATCGGCCGCACCGGCTCGGGAAAGTCCACCCTCATCCAGCACCTCAACGGCCTTTTACGCCCCACCTCTGGTCAGGTGCTCTTTGACGGGGAGGACATCTGGAGCTCCAAGGAGCGCACCCGTCAGGTGCGCTTCCAGGTGGGGCTGGTGTTCCAGTACCCGGAGTACCAGCTCTTTGAGGAGACGGTGTACCGGGACATCGCCTTCGGCCCCACCAACATGGGGCTGGACCAGGACGAGGTGGACCGCCGGGTGCGGCAGGCCGCCCGTTTTGTGGGCCTGCCCGACCACACCCTGGAGAAATCCCCCTTCGACCTGTCCGGCGGGCAAAAGCGCCGGGTGGCCATTGCCGGGGTCATTGCCATGGAGCCCAAGGTGCTCATTTTAGACGAGCCCACCGCCGGGCTGGACCCTGCGGGGGCGGCCCAGATTCTGGGCAACATCCGGGCCTATCACCGGGAGCGCCACGCCGCCATCATCCTGGTGTCCCACTCCATGAATGAGGTGGCCCGGGAGGCCCAGCGGCTGGTGGTGTTCCGGGAGGGCACCATCCCCTACTCCGGCACCCCCCAAGAGGTGTTCTCCCACGGCCCTGAGCTGGAACAGATGGGGCTGGGCGTGCCCGAGATGACCCGGGTCTTTGCCCGACTGCGGGCCATGGGCTTTGACGTGCCCGCCTCGGTGTACACCGTAGAGCAGGCCCGGGACGCCATTTTGCTGGCCCGAAAGGGGGGGAAGGGATGAACCTGAAGGACATTACCCTGGGGCAGTTTTTCCCCGGCAACTCCTTTCTCCACCGTCTGGACCCCCGCATGAAGCTGCTGGGGCTCATCTGCTACCTGGTGGCCCTGTTTTTGGCCAACTGGTTTGTCACCTACGGCGTAATGCTGGCCTTGCTGGTGTTAGGCTGCGCGGTGGCCCACATCCGCCCCAAAACTCTGCTGGGTGGCCTGAAGCCCGTGATTGTTTTGCTGGTATTCACCGGCGTTCTCAATATGTTCTACACCCCCGGCACCCCTCTGGTGTCCTTCTGGATCTTCACCATCACCTATGAGGGGATTCTCCACGCCTTTTTCATGGTGGTGCGCATTATGATGCTCATCTGCGCCACCTTCCTGCTCACCTACACCACCTCCCCCCTGGCCCTCACCGACGCCCTGGAGAGCCTGCTCTCCCCCCTGAACCTGATTCGGGTGCCGGTGCACGAGCTGGCCATGATTATGTCCATCGCCCTGCGCTTCATCCCCACCCTCATTGAGGAGACGGACAAGATCATGTCCGCCCAGCGGGCCAGAGGCGCGGACTTCGACTCCGGCGGCCTCATCCGCAAGGCCAAGGCCCTGCTCCCCCTGCTGGTGCCCCTGTTCATCTCCGCCCTGCGCCGGGCGGAGGAGCTGGCCACCGCCATGGAGTGCCGCTGCTACTGCGGCGGACAGGGCCGCACCCGGCTGGGGGAGCTGCGGCTGCGCCCCTCCGACTGGGTGTTCCTGGTGTGCATGGTGGTGCTGGCTGTGGCCATGGGCCTGCTGGGCGGGCGTGGGCTGTAACCGTTTTCATTCTACCGACGAGGTGTTTTCATGCAAGAGCGTAACATAGCCCTGCGCCTGAGCTATACCGGCACCGCCTACCACGGCTGGCAGGTGCAGAAAAACGCCGTCTCCGTGGCGGAGACCCTGGAGGCGGCCCTGTCCTTTGTGGTCAACCACCCGGTGAAGGTCACCGGGGCGGGCCGCACCGATGCCGGCGTCCACGCCCGCACCTATGTGGCCAACTTCCGCACCACCTCCGCCATTCCCCTGGATCGTCTGCCTCTGGCGGTGAATACCCGCCTGCCCGACGACATTGTGGTGTCCAAGGCCACCCTGGTGCCCGACCACTTCAACGCCATTGGCTCCTGTCTCAAAAAAGAGTACACCTACCGCATCTACAACTCCCGCATCCGGGACCCCTTCTACGTCAACCGGGTGTGGTTCTATCCCCGCCACCTGGACGAGTCGGTGATGGCAGCCGCCGCCGCCCAATTTGTGGGCACCCACGACTTTGCCGCCGTGCGCTCGGTGGGCACCGAGACCCGCACCACCGTGCGCACCGTCCACTACTTTGACATTGCCCGCCGGGGGCAGATCATCGACTGCCGGGTGTGCGCCGACGGCTTTCTCTACAACATGGTGCGGGCCATGGTGGGCACCTGCATCTATGCCGCCGAGGGGAAGCTGGCCCCCCAGGACATCCCTGCCATCCTCTCCTCCCGCAACCGTACCCTGGCCGGGCCCACCGCTCCCCCCGACGGGCTGTATATGACCAACCTCTGGTATGAAGAGGACGTGCTCTGACACCCACATTTTGCGGCGCACCCCACCGCCGCGCCTGTTTGAGGTACTGAATTATGCAAGAAACAAATGCCAACGCCACCCCGTCCCAGCCCAAAAAGCCCAAATTTCTGGTGCGGGTGCTGCTCTTCCTCCTGGCCGTAGTCATGGTGCTGGGCGCCGTGACGGTGGTGGTGTTCCGGGACCGTCTGTCCCTGGACAACATCAAGCGATGGATCCATTACCGTTCCCTGGTGCTCAATGACAGCGGCCAGGCCGACTCCTTCCTCTACAACGGCAGTCTGGAGGACACCTTTACCACCCTGGATGGGGATCTGCTGGCGTGCTCCACCACCTCCATCGGCCTCTACTCCGGCAGCGGCACCCAGTATGTGGACCTGACCGTGACCATGAGCAAGCCGGTGGTGAGCACCAACGGCTCCCTGGCGGTGGTGTATGACGCCGGTGGCTCCTCCCTGTACGTGCTGGGCCAGCGGGAGGTCATCTGGTCGGCCACTGACCTGACCTCCATTCTCTCTGCCCACCTCAACCGGAACGGGCAGCTCACCGTGGTCAGCCAGTCCACCGGGTACAAGGGTACCGTGACGGTGTACAGCAGCTCCTACGAGAAGCTCATGAGCGTCAACCTGTCCTCCGCCTACGTCATGGATGCCGCCCTGTCCGACGACGGCAAGACCCTGTCCATCCTCAACGTGGGGCAGCAGGACGGCGCCTTCCAGTCCACCCTCTCCCTGTATACCCTGAACACCGGGGACGGCGGAGACTTCCAGCCCAACCTCACCTGTTCTCTGGGCTCCTCGGTGGTGCTGGAGACCCGTCACACCCTCTCCCATGTCTGGTCCATGGGGGACAACGGCCTGACCATCACCGACCACCAGGGCAATTCCACCACAGTGGACTGGAAGGAGATGCACCTGAAGGGATATTCCCTGGCCGGAGATGACTTTGCCGTGGCCCTGCTGGCCAAATACCGGGCAGGCAGCCAGGGCGAGCTTTGGGTGATCGGATCCGACGGCACCTACCAGAGCTTGGAGATCGACCAGCAGGTGTTGTCCATCTCCGCAGCCGGCCGGTATGTGGCTGTGCTCACGGGAAACCAGCTGAACATCTACACCGAGGATCTGCAGCCCTATGCCACTCTGGAGAGCACCCAGGGGGCGCGCAAGGTCCTGCTGCTGGAGGACGGCTCCGCCATTCTCATCTCCGCGGACAGCGCCAGCTTCTACGTGCCCTAAAGAAACGAATGAGACCGCCCCCAGGGGCGTATAAATAAGGAGGATTCCATGGCCGCTTATATTTTCGACGTCGCCATCGTTGCCATTCTGGCTCTCTTCGCCTGGAGAGGGGCAAAAAAAGGGCTGATTCTCACCTTGTGTGGATTGCTGGGCCTGTTCGTAGCCTTTTTCGGCGCCCAACTGATCTCCAGCCAGCTCCACGGGCCTGTGGCCCACATCATTGAGCCCGCCATCTACCAGACCATCCGGGGCGCTGAGCCGGAGTCGACACAGGAGGGCGACAGCCAGTCCCCCTCCATCTCCATCCCCGGCTCCAAGCCCCAGGCGGAGAACCCCGACTACACCCTCCAGGAGCTTTTGGACTCCATGGAGGAAAAGGGCCTGTTTGTCGGCTTCTCTTACTTCCTGGATCAGGCCCAGGAGCAGGAGTCCATCCCCAGTGAGGGCGGGCTCACCGTGGCCAGCGCCCTGGCCGACTACCTGGCCAACCTGGTGGCCAGGGCCGGACTGTTTGCCCTGTCCTTCCTGCTCATTCTCCTGATCTGGTTTTTGGTCAGCCACATTCTGGATCTGGCCTTCCACCTGCCCATTCTGGCCACGGTGAATACGGTGGGCGGTCTGGTGGCTGGGCTTTTGAAGGCTGTGCTCATCGTCTTTGTGCTGGTGTGGCTGGGTCAGCTCTCCAACCTGATCCCCCAAAATCCCACCACCCCCATTCTC
>DVKO01000031.1 GCA_018715985.1 Candidatus Enterenecus avicola | reverse complement strand
TCACGTGCTGGCCGCCGGCGCCGCTGGCCCGGTAGACCTGCATCTCGATGTCCTCGGGGCGGATTTCGATCTCCACGTCCTCGGGCAGGTCGGGCATGACCTCCACAGAGGCGAAGGAGGTCTGCCGCCGGGCGTTGGCGTCAAAGGGGGACACCCGCACCAGGCGGTGCACCCCGTGCTCTCCCCGCAGGTAGCCGTAGGCGTTCTCCCCCTCGATCATGATGGTGGCCGACTTGATGCCCGCCTCGTCCCCGTCCTGGTAGTCCATGATCTGATAGGTAAAGCCGTGGCGCTCGGTCCAGCGGGTGTACATGCGGTAGAGCATCTGGGCCCAGTCCTGGGCCTCGGTGCCGCCGGCGCCGGGGTGGATGGTGAGAATCACATTGGAGCTGTCGTACTCCCCGGTGAGCAGAGTCTGGAGACGGGCCTCCTCCATCTCGGCCTCCAGCTGGGCGAAGCCCTCCTCCAGTTCAGGGAGCAGGGACTCGTCCTCAAACTCGTTGCCCATCTCGCACAGGGCCATCAGGTCGTCCCAGTGCTGCTTGCGCTTGTGCTGGCTGTCCACCTTGTGCTGGAGGGTCTTGATGCGCTGCTGCACCTTCTGGGCCTTCTCCAAATTGTTCCAAAAGCCGTCGGAGGCGGACTCCGCCTGGAGCATATCCAGCTCCCGCTCAGCGCTCTCCAGGTCCAGGGCCTGACCCAGCTCCTCCAGAACGGGGGCCAGGTTGTTCAGCCGGACTTTATATTCGTCAAATTGAAGCATACGTTCCTCACTCTCATTCTCTGAAGACAAATTAAACCCTATAAGATTCCATTATAGCCTAAATATTATATCCGAACCGGGAAGAATTGTAAAGAAGGGGGCCGGGGATTTGGGAAAAAAAGTGCCGGAACCGGGGAGAAATGGGGCGGAGCGGACAAAATCCGCGCCGCACAGCCAAAACGGGCCGCGCGGCGCGGGGAAATCACAGGCAGAAAGTTCCGGAGCGTGGGATCACGCCCCGTCCAGAGGCTCCGAGGCGGCGGGCCTGCTCAGGTCCAGCTCCCGGATGCGCTTGCGCAGGGGGAGAATCGCCGCCGGTGAGACGGACAACTCGTCAATGCCCATGCGTAAAAATGTCTCGGTGAGCACCGGGTCGGCCCCCAGCTCCCCGCAGATGCCCACCCAGCAGCCGTGGCGGTGGCCCGCCTCAATGGTCTGCCGGATCATCCGCAGGATGGCCGGGTGATGGGGGTTGTAGAAGGCGTCCAGCTTGGGATTCTGCCGGTCAATGGCCAGAGTGTACTGGGTCAGGTCGTTGGTACCCAGGGAGAAGAACTGCACCTCCTGGGCCAGCTCGTCGGCGATCATCACAGAGGCTGGGGTCTCGATCATCACGCCGATCTCCACCTCCCCCATAGGAACGCCCTGGGTTTTCAGCTCGGTGCGGCACTCCTCCAGGATTTCTTTCGCGTCCCGCACCTCCCGCACGGAGATGATCATGGGGAACATGATGGACACCGTGCCGAAGGCGCTGGCCCGGAGGATGGCCCGCAGCTGGGTCTTGAACACGTCCCGGCGGGTGAGGCAGATGCGGATGGCCCGGTAGCCCAGAGCGGGGTTCTCCTCGTGGTCCAGCCCGAAGTAGTCCGCCTGCTTGTCCGCCCCGATGTCCAGGGTGCGGATGATGACCTTCTTGCCGGCCATGGTCTCCACCACCCGCTTATAGACGGCGAACTGCTCCTCCTCGGTGGGGTAGTCGTCCCCGTCCAGGTAGAGAAACTCGCTGCGGAACAATCCGATGCCCTGGGCGTCGTTCTGGAGCACCAGCCCCACGTCCCCCACGCCGCCGATATTGGCGTACACCTGGATCTCGGTGCCGTCCAGGGTGACGTTGGGCTTCTTCTTCAGTCCCTGGAGGAGGGCCTCCTGCTCCAGGTCGGCGCGGCGCTTGGCCTCCATGGCGGAGAGCAGCTCCGGCGCCGGGTCCACGTATACACAGTGGTTGTAGCCGTCCAGGATGGCCAGCTGCCCGTCCCAGCTCTCGTCAAAGTCCACCCCGACGAGGGCGGGGATGCCCATGGTCCGGGCCAGGATGGCGGTGTGGCTGTTGGTGGAGCCCCCCCGGGTGATAAAGCCCAGCAGCTTGCTCTTGTCCATCTGCACCGTCTCGCTGGGGGTCAGGTCGTCGGCCATCAGGATGGCGGGCTCGTCCCCCTGAACGGCTCCGGCGCCGGTCCCGGTCAGGATATTCACCACCCGGCGGGAGATGTCCTTCACGTCGGCGGACCGGGCCTGCATATAGGGGTCCTCCATGGCGGCGAAGGCGGCGGCAAAATTTTCCCCCGTGGCGGTCACCGCATACTCCGCCGTGGCCCCCTGGCTGTCCAGAATGCCCTTGACGGCGTCCACATAGTCCTCGTCCTCCAGCATCATCTGGTGGATCTCAAAAATGGCGGCGTTGTCCTCTCCCACCTCGTCCAGGGCCTTCTCATACAGCTGCCCCAGCTGCTCCTGGGCGGCCTTCTGGGCGGCCTGGAAGCGGGCGTACTCCTCCTCCGGGGTGAGCGAGGAGGCGCGGCCTGTCTCCACCGCCTCCTTGCGGTAGAGCTTCAGTTTGCCAATGGCGATTCCCTTCAGAATGGAAGTTCCCGTGGCGACTTTCATTCCAGCGTCCTCCTTGCGTTACAGGTTCTCCTGAAAAAACTGTTCCATTGCCCTCCGGCTGGCCTCCTCATCGCCCCCCTCAATGGTGACGGTGACCTGCTCTCCCTGCCGGACCCCCATACTCATCAGGTTCATCAGCTCGACGGCGGAGACGGACCTGTCCCCTCTTCGGATGGTGACAGTGCTGTCCAGGGCTCTGGCCGCCCGGACCAGCAGGCCGGCGGGCCGGGCGTGAAGACCGATGGGGTCGGTAATGGTATAGGTAAACTGCTGCATAACAAACGCTCCTCTGCTCGGTATTGCAACTCCCGCCCCAGCGGGCGGAAGGGGCGGGTTCACTCCCCGGCTCCGGACAGCTCCTCCAGGGTGGGCATGGCGGGGATGGCCCCCGGCCGGGTGCAGGTGAGGGCGGCGGCCCGGTTGGAGAAGTCCAGCGCCTCCTCCAGCTCGGAGACGGTGAGCCCCTCCAGGGGGGAGTCCCCCCGGCGGGTCAGCTGGTAGAGCAGGGCCCCCAGGAAGGTGTCCCCCGCTCCGTTGGTGTCCACCGCCTCCACATCCACGCCGGGCACCAGGCCGGTGCGGCCCCTCCAGCGGTAGAAGGCCCCCCGGTCCCCCAGGGTGACCACCACCAGGCGGATGCCCATGTCCTCCAGAATCTGGCTGCCCCGCTCCAGGTCCTCCGACCCGGTGAGCAGGGGGAGCTCCTCCTGGGACATCTTCACCAGGCCGGCCAGGGGCAGGGGGATCTGGAGCCACTGCATGGCCTCCTCCCTCCCCCGCCACAGGCTGGGCCGGTAGTTGGGATCGTAGCTCACCAGCTTGCCCGTCTTGTGGGCCCGCCGGGCGGCAAAGATGGTGGCCGAGCGGGACATGCCCGCGGTGAGGCTCACAGAGCCGAAGTGGAGCACTTTACTCCGGTCCACCCAGCCCTCGTCGATCTCGTCCGGGGACAGGTTGGTGTCCGCCCCCCGCATGAAGCGGAAGGACCGCTCCCCGCCGGGGGAGACGGAGACCACCGCCAAAGAGGTGGGGGAGCGGTCGGTGTGCAGGCCGGTGACGTCCACCCCGTGCTCCGCCAGCACCCGCCGCAGATAACTGCCGAACTCGTCCTGGCCGGTCTTGCCCACAAAGGCGGTGGAGGCCCCCAGCTTGGCGGCGGCCACTGCCACGTTGGCAGGCGCCCCGCCGGGGTAGGCGGCAAACAGGGGGACCCCCTGTTCACTGCACCCCGTCTGGGTCAGATCAATGAGTACTTCTCCAATGGTGGTGATGTCCAGCATAGCGGCATCACGCCCCCTTACTTTCAAAATAAACGCGCATCTGTGCGGGTCGGGAGTTCAAGAAAATCATAGCACAACTTTTCCAATCCGGCAACGGGTCTTCCGGGAAGTTTTGGGAAATGTGCCCAGCCGGGGTCACAGGATGTGGAACGCCACGATCAGTCCGGAAAACACAATGGACACGGTGGACACCAGCTTGATGAGGATGTTCAGCGACGGGCCGGAGGTATCCTTGAAGGGGTCCCCCACCGTGTCCCCCACCACGGCGGCCTTGTGGCAGTCGGAGCCCTTGCCCCCGTGGTGACCCGCCTCGATGTACTTTTTCGCGTTGTCCCAGGCGCCGCCGGCGTTGGACATGAACACCGCCATGGCAAAGCCGGTGACAGACACGCCGCCCAGCAGGCCCACCACGCCCTCAGGGCCCAGCAGCAGCCCGGTGATGATCGGCACCACGATGGCCAACAGGGAGGGGGCCACCATCTCTTTCAGGGCGCCCTTGGTACACAGCCCCACGCAGGCGGCGTAGTCCGGGTCGGTGGTACCCTCCATGATGCCCACGATTTCCCGGAACTGGCGGCGCACCTCCATGACGATGGACTGGGCGGCCCGCTGCACTGCGCTCATGGTGAGGGCGGCAAAGACGAAGGTGAGCATGGCGCCCACAAACAGGCCCACCAGCACGGCGGGGTTGGTGAGGGACAGGTCAACGGCCAGACCCTTGGCCTCCAGTTTCACCGACACGATGTCCACATAGGATACCAGCAGGGCCAGGGCGGTGAGGGCGGCAGAGCCAATGGCAAAGCCCTTGCCGGTGGCGGCGGTGGTGTTGCCCAGGGAGTCCAGGGCGTCGGTGCGGTTGCGCACCTCCTCGCCCAGGCCGGACATCTCGGCGATACCGCCGGCGTTGTCCGCCACGGGGCCGTAGGCGTCGGTGGCCAGAGTGATGCCCAGGGTGGAGAGCATTCCCACCGAGGCGATGCCGATGCCGTACAGGCCTTTGGAGAACAGGGTGGTGTAGGTGTCTGCGCTGGTGGTCAGGGTGCCGCCGGCAGCCACGAAGGAGACGATGACCGCCACACCCACAATGAGGATGGGGGCGATGGTGGAGAGCATCCCCAGGGACAGCCCCCCGATGATGGTGGTGCCGGCCCCCGTCTCGGTGGCCTCCGCCAGGTCCCGGGTGGGCTTGTATGTATCAGAGGTGTAGTACTCGGTAAAGTAGCCGATGGCGCAGCCGCCAACCAGGCCGCACAGGATGGCCACATACACACCCCAGTTGCCCAGCAGGTAGTAGGTGAGGGGGGCGGCGATGATGGCAGCCAGCACAGCGGCGGTGTAGGTGCCCCGGCGCAGGGTGGCCAGCAGCTCCCGCTGGGTGGCGCCCTCCTTGGTGCGGATGAGGAAGGAGCCGATGATGGAGCAGACGATGCCCACCACAGCCAGGGCGATGGGCAGCAGCATGGCCTCCCAGGACTTGCCCTGGGAAGCGTAGGCGGACACACCCAGGGCAAAGGTGGCCAGGATGGAGCCCACATAGGACTCGTACAGGTCCGCGCCCATACCGGCCACGTCGCCTACGTTGTCCCCCACGTTGTCGGCGATGGTGGCGGGGTTGCGGGGGTCATCCTCCGGGATGCCCGCCTCCACCTTGCCCACCAGGTCCGCGCCCACGTCGGCGGCCTTGGTGAAGATGCCGCCGCCCACCCGGGCGAACAGGGCCATGAAGGAGGCGCCCATGCCGAACATCACCATGGTCTGGGCGATGTGGGCGGCGTCAAAGTGGGCCAGATAGCGGAGGATGTGGAGCCACACCGAGATGTCCAGCAGACCCAGACCCACCACGGTAAAGCCCATGACCGCCCCGGAGGAGAAGGCCACGTTGAGCCCCTTGTTCAGGCTCTCAGAGGCCGCCTGGGCGGTGCGGGCGTTGGAGGAGGTGGCGATTCTCATGCCCACAAAGCCTGCAATGGCGGAGTAGATGCCGCCGGTGAGGAAGGCAAAGGGGATAAACCAGTTGTCCAGAAGGCCGAACCAGCACAGCACAAGCAGGAGCAGGAACACCACGGCGAACACCTTGAACACGGTGGCGTACTGGTGCTGCAAATAGGCGTTTGCCCCTTTGCGGATGGCGGCGGCGATCTTCTTCATGGTGTCACTGCCTTCGGAGAAGGCCATGACCTTGCGGCTTTGGTAGAATGCGAAGAGCAGAGCCAGAATGGCACCCAAAATGCCCAGCCAAAACAGGTTTTCCGTCATGAGAACAACAACTCCTTTTCCTAAGATGTGCCGATGAACCCCACACGTGTGAGGAGGGGGACAAAAGATGGTAGATGTGTCAAGAGGAAAGAGCTGAGGGAACGGTATTCGGTTGTAGGGGTCGGTCAGGAGCGCTTCCAGGCGCTGCGGCTGAAGAGGACCAGAATGGGGAAGATCTCCAGTCGACCGATGATCATACAGAAGCTGAGGACGATTTTGCTCAGGGGGGAGAAGGCGGCAAAGTTGCCCATGGGGCCCACCGCTTCCAAACCGGGGCCCACGTTGCCGATGCAGGTGATGACTGCGGTGAGGGTGGTGCCGAAGGAGAAGTTGTCCGATCCCACCACAAGCGCGGAGGCGAACGTGATGATGATGTAGGTGGCGGAGTAGGCATAGATGGTGCGCACGGTGGAATCGGACAGGGGAGCCCCATCCAGCTTTACCACAGACACGGCCCGGGGGTGAATGATGGAGCGCACCTGGGCGGCGATGGTGCGCAGGATCACCAGAATGCGGGAGCACTTCATGCCGCCGCCGGTGGAACCGGCGCAGGCGCCAATGAACATCAAAATCACCAGCAGCATCCGGGACAACTCCGGCCAGCGGTTGAAGTCCACCGTGGAGAAGCCGGTGGTGGAAATCACCGAGGCCACCTGGAACGCTGCGGCCCGGATAGCATCAGCATATGAGGAAAAGTGGGAGGCTATGTTCACCGAAATGATGACGATGGCCAGGGTGGTGACACCCAGGAAGAACCGCAGCTCATCACTTTTCAAAGCCTGCTTCACCTTTCCGGTCAAAATGAGAAAATACAGGGCGAAGTTGATGGAAAAGAGCAGCATGAAGATGGTGATGATGATCTCGAAAGCGGGGTTTCCATAGGCGCCCACCGACAGATTTTGGTTGGAGAAGCCGCCGGTTCCGGCGGTGCCGAAGGCGTGGATGAGGGAGTCATAGAGGGGCATCCCGGCAATGCGCAGGCACAGCACCTGAATGGCGGTGAGTGCCAGGTAGATGGCGTAGAGAATTTTGGAGGATTGGGAGGCCCGGGGCACCAGCTTGCTCTTCACCGGCCCGGGGCTCTCCGCCCGAATGAGGTGGGTGGAGTTGATGCCCAGGAAGGGGAGCAGGGCGGTGGTGAGAATGAGCACCCCCATGCCGCCCAGCCAGTGGGTGAAGGAGCGCCAGAACAGAAGGCCCAGGGGGAGCCCTTCGATGACGGTGAGGATGGTGGAGCCGGTGGTGGTAAACCCCGAGGTGGTCTCAAAAAAGCAGTCCACATAGCTGCCGAACTGGCCGGAGAACCAGAAGGGCAGGGCGCCGAACACGCCGGAGAGCACCCAGATGAGGCCCACGGAGAAAAAGCCTTCCCGGGCAAAAAACTTGTGCTCCCCCCGCAGGCCAAACACGGATGCCAGGCCCACCACCACCATGATGCCGATGGTTTTCCAAAAGGGAGAGGGGTCCTCCCCGTAGTACAGGGCCACCGCCATGGGCAGCAGCATGGCCGCTGCCTCCACCAGCAGGGTAAACCCCGCCACGCGAAATACGGTTTTATAGTTCATAGGACGCCTCGCAGGCCGAAGGCGTCGGCGTAGATGTCGTTGAGGTCCAAAATGCCGCTGTCCTTGGCGATGACAATGACGATGTCATCCACCTGGAGACAGCTGCTGCCCTCGGGGATGATGACCCGGCCATCCCGGACAATGCCGGCAATGAGAACGCCCTCTTTCAGCTTCAGATCCTTCAGGGGGGTGCCCAGGTTGCGGGTGGCGGAGCTGACTACAAACTCCATGGCCTCCGCCCGCCCGTTGGCGATGTGGTGCAGGGCGGTCATGCGGCTGCCCTTGGAGTTTTGGATGCCTCGTACCATGCGCAGGATCTGATAGGCGGTGGTGAGCTTGGGAGACACCACCGACTCCACCCCGGCGGAGCGGGCAATGAGGGAGTAGTTCTGCCGGTTGGACTTGGCGATGATTTTGGACACGCCGCACTGGTGGGCGTAGAGGGAGATAATCAGGTTGTCCTCGTCCCGGTCTGTGAGGGCGATAAACACGTCACTGGCGGGCATACACTCCTCGGTGAGCAGCTCCGGATCGGTGCCGTCCCCGTGGAGGATGAGGGTGTTGGGGAACCACTCGGCCAGCTCCCGGCACCGGGCCTCATTTTTCTCCACCACCTTGCACTGGATGCCCAGCTTCTCCAGCTGCTGAAGCAGGTAGTAGGTGACCCGCCCGCCGCCGATGATGAAGGCGGAGCGCACCCGGTGGCTGTGGCGGCCCAGTACCTTGAAGAACTGGCTCACCCCGCTGGGGGTGCCCGCCACGTAGATCTTATCCCCCACGGCGGGGACAAAGGAGCCGTTGGGGATCATCACCTCGTTGCCCCGTTCCACGGCGCAGAAGAGGATGGGCAGGTTTTTGATCTTGGTGGTCAGGTGGGACAGGGGCTGATCCGCCACATGATCTCCGGGCTGGACGTGGAAGGAGATGATCTCCGCCTTGCCCTTGGCAAAGGTGTCCACGTCGGCGGCGTTGGGCAGGCGGATCATCCGGGAGATGTCCATGGCGGCAGCGGACTCCGGGTTGATGAGCTTGCTGATGCCCAGGTCCCGGCGCAGGTTGTCCAGGTCGTCCAGATAGTCCTTGTTGCGCACCCGGGCCACGGTGTTGGGGACGCCCAGGCGCTTGGCGGTGTGTCCGCACAGAAGGTTGATCTCATCCGAGCTGGTGGCGGCAATGACAAAGTCCGCATCGGCGGCGCCGGCATCCTCCAGCACCGTGCGGGAGACACAGCTGCCCTTGATGCACATCACGTCCAGCTGGTTGGAGATGCGGGCCAGGGTGCCCTCGGAGATGTCCACCACCGTGATGTTGTGGTTTTCTGCGGCCAGATGCCGGGCCACCGTGGCGCCCACCTTTCCGGCTCCTGCAATGATAATATTCAAGTAAATCCTCTCGTTTCTCTCTCTGCTTGTGGGCAGGAATGGCTCAGGCCAGACCTCGCCGCTGGGCGGCGGACAACAGCCGATCCAGGGCGGCGGTGAGCACTGCCCGGGAGCAGGCCAGGTTCAGGCGCATAAAGCCGGGGCCGCCATAGTTGATGCCGTGGCTGAGGTACAGCTTTGCCTCCTGCTCCAGGAACCGGGCCAGGGCCTTGTCGTCCAGGCCCAGGGCGGAGAAGTCCATCCAGGCCAGATAGGTGCCCTCCAGGGGGGCCACCCACACCTGGGGGAAGTGGCGGGCCAGGAAGTCCTTGAGGTACTGGTAGTTGCCCCTCAGGTAGGCCAGCAGGTCATTGAGCCAGGGTTCGCACTGCTCATACCCCACCTCCAGGGCCAGGGTGCCGAAGGAGGAGTTGGAGTAGGCCCCCGAACGGGCCACCTCAGCGGCCAGCTTGGCCTGGTTGGCCCCATCGGGCACGATCATGTTGCCGCAGGCCAGTCCGGCCAGGGAGAAGGTCTTGCTGGCGGCCATGCCGATGACGCACTGCTGGGCGTAGGCCTCACCCAAAGAAGCGTATACCGTGTGAGGGTGGTCGGGCTGGCACAGGTCACAGTGGATCTCGTCGCTAATCATGAACACTCCGTGGGCCAGACACAGGTCTCCCACCTGCTGGAGTTCCGCCCGGGTCCACACCCGGCCCACCGGGTTGTGGGGGGAGCAGAGGATCATGGCGGTGGTGGTGGGCCGGGACAGCTTGTCCTCCAGATCGTCAAAATCCATCTGGTAGTGGCCGTCCACCAGCTTTAGAGGATTTTCCAGCAGGGTGCGGCCGTTTTCCCGGACAGCCCGATAGAAGGGGGGGTAGACGGGGGTCTGGATCACAATGCCGTCCCCAGGGCTTGTAAAGGCCCGGACGGCGGCGTTGATGCCGTGGACGACCCCGGTGGTGCGGATGATCCACTCCCGCTGTACCTCCCAGCCATACCGGCGGGAGACCCAGGAGCGGATGGCGCTATAATATCGGTCCCCCCAGCCGGCATAGCCCCAGAGCCCGGAGCGGGCCATCTCTTCCAGGGCCTGCACAATGGCAGGCGGGGAACGAAACTCCATGTCTGCCACGGACAGGGGGACAATGTCCGGGCTGAGATGCTGGTCCATCAGATCCCACTTCTCCACCTCCATGCCGATGCGGGGGGGAAGGGACTGGTCGAAGAATTGGTTCACGGGAGACACTCCTCACAATGACGGTGGTATTTTTCTAAAATCATATCACATCTGCACAACTGCCGCAAGGTCTAACCTGCAAAATGTTGGCAAAATCACAAAATCAGAGGGTGAATGGTCAAAAACACAGGAGGGCTTGCCACAGAGTAATCTGCGGCAAGCCCTCCTGAAACATATGGCGGGGAAGTAACTTACTTCAGCTCCACCTTGGCGCCGACCTCTTCCAGCTTGGCCTTCAGAGCCTCGGCATCCTCCTTGGAGATGCCCTCCTTGATGGCCTTGGGGGCGGACTCGACCAGGCCCTTGGCGTCAGCCAGGCCCAGACCGGTGACCTCACGGACAACCTTGATGACCTTGATCTTCTCGGAGCCGATCTCGGTGAGCACCACGTCGAACTCGGTCTTCTCCTCAACGGGAGCGGCAGCAGCGCCGGCGGCGGGAGCGGCCATGGCGGCGGCGGAAACGCCGAACTCCTCCTCCAGGGCCTTGACGAGCTCGTTGAGCTCCAGAACGGTCAGGGACTTAACCTCTTCGATCATAGCAGTAATCTTCTCGCTAGCCATGATGAAATACCTCCTTAAATAAATAATATAAAGTAAAATGTGGGCGGGTCAGTGTGTGACCCGATGCTGATTATTCAGCAGTAGCCTCCTCGGCAGCGGCAGCGGGCTCGCCGTCCTTCTCGGCGATGGCCTTCAGCACGATAGCCAGGCTGGTAATGGGGGCCAGCATCATGCCGAGCAGCTGAGCCACCAGGCCGTCCTTAGAGGGCAGCTCGGCCAGAGCGGCGATGTCCTCCAGGGGGAGCACCTGGCCGTCCATAAAGCCGGCCTTGATGTTGAAGCGATCGCCCATCTGCTTGGAGTACTTGTTGATAATCCGCATGGGGGCGATGGGGTCGTCCTTAGAGATGGCAATGGAAGTAGTACCGTTGAGCACCTCATCCAGCTGGCTCAGACCGACGTTGTCGGCAGCGCGGCGCAGCAGGGTGTTCTTCACGACGGAATATTCCACACCGTTTTCTCTCAGCTCGGCACGCAGAGCGGTGTCCTCGGCCACGGTGATACCCTTGTAGTCCACCAGCACACCGGAAGAAGCGCTCTGCAGGGTCTCGGTCAGAGAGGCCACGATGGCTTGCTTTTCACTGAGAACCTTTGCGTTAGGCATTTGGAATTCACCTCCGGAAAATTTAGTGCAGCGGTCTTTGCCTTATCAAGCAAAAACGCCGCTTTCGTGTCAAGACGAAAACAGCGCAAACATATCGTTATGGGCTGCATTCTCGGTAGGATTTATGGCTTGCGCCACCTACTGTCTCTGAACACGAATGGTATTATATCAACCCGGGAGGGATCTGTCAAGTCAAATCCTCCCGAATTGGATATAATTTTAGAAAACCACCTGAGCCTGCCCCATTTTCCGCCTGCCTTGGAGGGAAGCGGGAAATGGGGCGGGGCAGAGGGAATTTTAGTTGCCGAACTTGGCGGCGCTGACCTTCACGCCGGGGCCCATGGTGGAAGCAGCCACGCAGCTCTTCACATACTGGCCCTTGGCGGCGGCGGGCTTAGCCTTGACGATGGCGCTCATGAGAGCGTTCAGGTTGTCAGAGAGCTTCTCCGCGCCGAAGGAGACCTTGCCGATGGGGCAGTGGATGATGTTGGTCTTGTCCAGACGGTACTCCACCTTACCGGCCTTGATCTCGTTGACGGCCTGGGTGACGTTGGGGGTCACGGTGCCGGCCTTGGGGGAGGGCATCAGGCCCTTGGGGCCCAGAACCTTACCCAGACGGCCAACCACGCCCATCATGTCGGGGGTA
>DVKO01000030.1 GCA_018715985.1 Candidatus Enterenecus avicola | reverse complement strand
GCGTGTCGAAAAAGTTCGACACGCTTCTCAAAAATGCAAGCATTTTTTCGAGGGGATGCAGCCCGCTGCGCGCATAATCGGGTCAAAGGATGACCCGATTCCACACTGGCGGGCTGAGATGTGTTTTTTTCGATGCTCATGTCCCCGAAAAAAACGGGATTTTAATCTATTTTCCCATCTGCGGATGGGAAAACTCTGCCGAGGGCTTTTGGACCATGCAAGATCATCTGTCCTTCTTGCATTGACGCGAGGTTTTTCTATTTCTTACCTCAGTTCATCGGGGGCAAAGGACCGGGCGGGCAGCACATCGCTGAGCCCCACCAGGACGCTGTCCATCCCGTTGTCTCCCCAAGTGGGCGGGGGCGTCTCCAGGCGGCCGGTGGGCATTCCCTCCCGCAGGGGGATGAGGGCCACCATATGGACCCCCCGGCCCGGCTTGCTGTCCGCCATGAGCAGCCCGCCGTGGAGCTGGGCGATCTGTTGGGCCAGGGCCACCCCCATGCCCCGATCCTCCCGGGGCGGCTGCTGGAAGAGGGTGGAGAGCTGCTGGGCGTCCAGCCCGGGGCCGTGGTCGGACACGGTGATGCGCACCGCCTTGGGCCCCGGCTGTACCGTCAGCTTCACAGGCCCCCCCGCCTTGGCGGCGTTGGACACCAGCTCCAGCACCAGCTGCTCCAACAGAGCTCCGTCCGCCACCCCCAGCAGTCCGGGGGCC
The DNA here is from genome assembly GCA_018715985.1 of Candidatus Enterenecus avicola. Taxonomy (GTDB): domain Bacteria; phylum Bacillota; class Clostridia; order Oscillospirales; family Oscillospiraceae; genus Enterenecus; species Enterenecus avicola. The sequence continues at coordinate 7,864 of DVKO01000030.1, read as the reverse complement.
ACCTCCCAGGTCAGGGCGATCCCGGCCCCGGCCAGCACCCCCTCCAGGCGGTGGGCCAGATCCTCCCCCCACCGGGTGATGTCCAGGGCAGACACGTGCAGGCGCACCTCATCCTCATCGGTGAGCCGCTGGGCCAGCTCCAACCGGCCCACCAGGCGCAGCATCCGGCACACGCTTTGGTTGATGGTGCTCAGATACGTCTTGCTCTTTTCATCGGTGGCATACCGCTCCAGCAGCTGACCGGCAGCGGTCATCTGGGCCAGCTGGCCCCGCAGCTGCGCCAGATGCGCCTCCATGCCGCTCTCCAACATCCATCGTTCCAATCCACACGCCTCCTTGCCCCTTATCCTATGCCAAGAAGCCCATTTTGTCTCTGGAAAAATCAGGGGTTTTGTGTACGACCCATTATACCAGATTTCGACGTGGGCAACAAGCACCCCGGCAGAATTTTCCTATAAATACCAAATCCGTGGCGGCAAGCCGTCACGGATTGGAAACTTTGTCACTGGGCGGCCAGCTGGGCGGCCACCTGGGTCATGGGGTTGGGGGCATAGCCCTCCACGGCGCCCTGGTCCATGGCCTTGGCCAGGGCGGGGTCCAGGGGCAGCTTGGCCAGCACGGGCAGGTGCAGCTGGGCGCCCAGGGCGTCGATGGTGCTCTCCCCGAAGATGGGGTGCTCGCCGCCGCAGTCGGGGCAGCGGAAGAAGCTGTAATTCTCCACCAGGCCCAGCACGGGTACCTTCATCATCTCGGCCATACGCACGGCCTTGGTGACGATCATGCCCACCAGGGTCTGGGGGGCGGTGACCACCACCACGCCGTCCACCGGCAGGGACTGGAACACGGTCAGGGGCACGTCGCCGGTTCCGGGGGGCATATCCACAAACAGGTAGTCCAGCTCCCCCCACACCACGTCGGTCCAGAACTGCTCCACCGCTCCGGCGATGACCGGGCCCCGCCAGATCACCGGGTCGGTCTCGTTGTCGGTGAGCAGGTTCAGGCTCATCATCTTGATGCCGCCGGCGGTCTCCACCGGCAGGATGCCGTCGTCGGAGCCCAGGGCGTGGTCATGGATGCCGAAGGCCCGGGGAATGGAGGGGCCGGTGATATCCGCGTCCAGAATGCCCACCTTTTTGCCCCGGGCGGCCATGGCGGCGGCCAGAGAGCAGGTGACGGTGGACTTGCCCACGCCGCCCTTGCCGCTGACCACTGCGATCACCTTTTTGATGTGGGAGTGGGCGTTGCAGGGCTTGCGGAAGTCGTGGGGCTGCTGGCGCTCCCCGCAGTTGGAACTGCAGCTGGAGCAGTCATGGGTACATTCGCTCATGGAAACATCTCCTTATACAGTCTGCTCAAAGAGCAGGCTTTTCTTCTGTTCAAAGTAGCTTGGTTATTTTACCACAGTTTTTGCCCCGTTACAACGGGGTACTCCATAAACCGGCGAAACCAGGCTTGCCAGCCAAGGTTAGCTCCGCAGGGTGACTTTCTGCCGCCAGAAAGTCACCAAAGACCGCCAAAGGCGGGGCCTTCCCCCGCCTTTGGAATCCTCCCCGCCGGTACGGGGCTGCATCTGCGCCTTCCTCTTCTCGGCCCTGTTCTTGGTTCATGTCACATAGATAGCATGGACATTGTATGGACAGTGCCTACTCCTCTGGTAGTTGGTACTTCTTTTGACAGGGCCTTATCCTGGTGTGCCGCTGTTCCCAGCTATCGAAAGCCTGGCTCCCGGCGGCGGGAACGCCGCTTCTCCATGGTAGGCCCGGAAATGAAAACCACCCAGCCATAGGGCCAGCTGCCCAGAGTAGCCTGGTGTGGTGACACAAACAGAGGCCACAGCAAGGGTGACGGGCCGAGAGTCAACCCGACGCAGTTCCAGCCTGGTACCCCCGGGGGGTACCTAGGGGGCAACGCCCTAGGCGGGTTTTGATGACTTTTGCCCGAACAAAAGTCACCCCAGCGCCAGCGTCCCCACCAGGGGCGCTGGTTTCTGCTTGAGAAATGGTCAAGGCAGAAATTATCCGATAAACTCGTGGAGCAGCGAGTCTTTCGGCACCAGCCCCGGCTCGATGGTCTCAAAGGAGTCGAAGGCCCGCACCAGCTCCAGCAGCTCGTGGCGGCGCTGGTTCTCCTGGGGTACCGCCGCCATGAGGGGGCGAGCGTAGCAGGCCATCACCGACACCTCATAGGGCAGGGCGGAGTCGAAGAGCATATGGGCGGTGTGCTTATAGGGGGAGATGTACAGCTTTTCCCCCCGGCGCACGTTGGCCCACATATCCAGGGTGCCCACAATGTCGGTGCCCCGGAAGTTGAAATCCCGCACCGCCCGGCGGGTCAGCCGCATCCAGGTGGCTTTGAAGCGCACCACATCCCCCTCCATGATGTTGCTGCGGGCGGAGATGTACAGCCGGGTGGCGTGGGGGTGGCGGGCGGTGAGCTTGGTGTTCAGGGCGTGGATGCCCTCAAAAATGGCGATCTCGTCCTTGCCCAGCTTGATCCGCCTGCCCTTGCTGTCGTTGCGCATCTGGCGGGCGAACTCGAAGTGGGGCACCAAAACCTCCTCCCCTCGGGTGAGCTGGGCGAAGTGCCGATCCAGCAGCGCCAAATCCATCATCTCCGGGGACTCATAGTCGATCTCCCCGTCCGGGGTGCGGGGGGCGGTCTTGGGGTCCCGGTGGATAAAGTAGTCGTCCATGGAGATGGCATAGCTGCCCACCCCCCGCCGCTCCAGCTCCGCCCGGATCTTGTAGGCGGTGGTGGTCTTTCCCGACCCGGAGGGGCCGGAGAGGAGCACCACCGGGCTCTTTTTCATATTTTCACAGATCAGATCCGCCGCGCGCTCCACTTTTTTCTGGTATTCCGCGTCACACGCCTGCATAAATCCCAGCTTATCCTGCCGGACTGCCCGGTTGATTTCCTCCAGTTGATAGGCCATGGTCTCTTCCTCCTATGCTATGCCCGTTTGAATTGCTTTTCCAGCTCCCCCCGGGTCAGCTCAATGGCCACGGGCCGGCCGTGGGGGCAGTATTTCACCGCTCCCCCCATCACCAGCCCGGCCACCCGCTCCAGCTCCTGGGGGTCGTTGCGCTGTCCGCCCTTGATGGCGGCCTTGCAGGCCATGGTGTGCATCACCTCGTCCCGGGCAGCCCCCGGATCGGCCCAGCCGGTGAGGCGCAGCTTTTTGGCCAATTCCAGCAGGGTGGGCTCCACGTCCCCCGTCTCCAGGTAATCGGGCACCGCCCGCACCGCCAGGCTGCCGCTGCCGAACTCCTCCAGCTGGAAGCCAAAGCCCTCCAGCACCTCCTGTCCGTCCAGCAGCGCCTGCCGCTCCTGGGGGCCCAGGGTCAGGGTGATGGGGGTGAGCAGCTCCTGCACCATGGGCTGGTAGTTCTGGGCCTTGAGCCGGTCGAAGTTCACCCGCTCGTGGGCGGCGTGCTTGTCAATGAGCACCACCTTGTCCCCCTGTTCCACCATGATGTAGGTGTGGAACAGCTCGCCCCGCACCACCCATGGCTCCTCCTGGGTCGGCTGGGGGGCCGGTTCCGGCTCTGCCGCCGGGGCGGAGGTCTCCTCCACAGGCTCCTCCACCACAGGGATGGGCTTCTCCTCCTCCACAGCCTCTTCCACCACCGGGGCAGGCTGGGGGGCCGGGGCCTTCTTCTCCTGGGTGGCCACGGGGACGGCCTTCTCCGCCACAACGGGCTGGGCCTTCTCCTGGGCCACCGATTTGGCCCTTTCCGGCTGCACCAGGAGCGGTTTCTCCGCCACCGGGGCGGAGGGCGCCACCTGGTCCAAGGGGGTCACCCGACGGAAGGGGGAAGGTGTGGTCTGAGGTCGAGACACCACTGCCGCCGGGGGCGTCGTGACTGTCCCATGAGATGCGGTGACCGCCGTGAAGTCGCGGAGGCTGGTCTGGTTGGGGGTCACCGTGTCCTGCCGGGGCAGGACGCTCTTGACCACCGCCTGGGGCCGGGTCTTGTCGGCATTCAGCGCCGCCAGCACCCCGTGGTAGACGGTGGCAAACACCTGCTGCTCATTTTGGAATTTGACCTCTGTCTTTGTGGGGTGGACGTTCACATCCACGCTGTTGGGGCGCAGGGTCAGGTGGAGGACGCAGCCGGGAAACTTGCCCACCATCTTCTGGTTGCGGTAGGCCTCCTCCAGAGCCGCCATCATCACCCGGCTTTTGATGTATCGGCCATTGACGAAAAAGTGCTGATAGCTGCGGCTGCCCCGGCAGCAGGTGGGCAGGGAGACAAAGCCGGAGATCTCCATATTCTCCCCGGACCCCTTCACCGGCACAAAGCCCAGGGCCAGATCCCGGCCCAGCACGGCGTAAATGGCGCTTTTCAGCTGTCCGTCCCCGGGGGTAAGCAGTTCCTGCTTGCCGTCCCGAATAAACTTCACCGAAAGCTCCGGGTGGGACAGGGCCAGATGCTGCACCACGGCAAACACCGCCGCCCCCTCCGCGGAGTCCCGCTTCATGAATTTCAGCCGGGCGGGGGTGTTGTAGAACAAATCCCGCACCAGCATGGTGGTGCCCTTGGGGCACCCCGCCTCCTCCTGCTCCATCACCTGGCCCCCTTCCAGGGTCAGGGCGGTGCCCAGCCCCTGGCCCTGGTTGGTGAGCAGTTCCACCCTTGACACCGCCGCAATGGCGGCCAGGGCCTCGCCCCGGAAGCCCAGGGTGCCGATGGCCTCCAGGTCGTACTCAGAGGAGATCTTGGAGGTGGCATGGCGGAGGAAGGCGGTGCGACACTGGTCGGGGGCAATGCCGCAGCCGTCGTCGGTGACCCGGATGAGGGACATCCCCCCGTGGGCGATCTCCACGGTGACGGCGTTTGCTCCGGCGTCAATGGCGTTTTCCATCAGCTCTTTCACCACCGAGGCGGGGCGCTCCACCACCTCGCCGGCGGCGATGAGGTCGGCCACATGGGGGTCTAGTTGTCGAATGGTGGGCATAGGCTCCCCTCCTTACAAATCCAACAAAATGGTGACGGGGCCGTCGTTTTGGGAGAACACCTGCATATCCGCCCCAAACTCCCCGTGCTCCACCCGGAAACCCCGGGCCTCGCACTGCTCCAGAAAGCGCTCATAGAGGGGGATGGCCACCTCCGGCTTGGCGGCCCCGGAAAAGCCGGGGCGGCGGGAGGAGGTGTCGGCGTAGAGGGTGAACTGGCTGACCACCAGCAGAGCGCCCCCCACCGTCTCCAAATTCCGGTTCATCTTTCCGGCCTCGTCCTCGAAAATCCGCAGGCCGCACACTTTATCCGCCATCTTGTCCGCCGTGGCCGGGGTGTCGTCGGGGCCGACGCCCAACAGCACCAGCAGGCCCTGGTCAATGGCTCCGTTTACCGCCCCGTCGATCTCCACCCGGGCGTTTTTCACTCTGGTCACCACTGCTTTCATGGGTATCCTCCTTGTAGGTTCGAGTTTTTCAGGTATACCATAACGGCACAAGCCGGAATGGTATACTGCTATATTTTTCGGTTGCCCCGGCAGGGGCGAGAAAAATGGAAATAAAAATTCTGGTATAATCGCCGCTTTGCGGCCATTATACCACAATACCCAGAGAAATGCTATGCTTGGCCGGGATGGGAGATGCAGGGAAAACTCATGGGTGCAGTTTTCCTGCGCCGCCAGGGGATGGCCGCCCCCTCGCCCCGAACCTGAGCGGAAAACCTGAGCCGTTGGGTGTTTTTTCATTCCTTTTTTCGGTGGGATGTGGTATAATGTTAAGCTGTAAAATTGTCAGCAGGCATTCTGCTGTGGACTTGGAATTCATAGATACAAGGAGGAATTTCCATGCAAAACCGTGTAACGGTCCAAGTAGCCGGCCACAACTATGTCCTTTTGGCCCAGGAGGGCCAGGAGTATGTCCAGCAGGTGGCGGATTTTGTCAACGACCAGCTGCGCCAGACCATGGAGGGGGGCGAGATGAGCCAGGTGGACTGCGCCCTGCTCACGGCTCTGAACATCGCCGACCAGCACCTGAAGGAGAAGGAGATTGGTGAGAACCTGCGCCAGCAGATCAAGGACCTGCTGGAGGAGAACGCCCAGCTGAAAATGGAGCTGCACCAGGCCAAGCACCCCCGTCAAGACAAGACCACCAAAAAGTAAGGGACACCCCTGAAAGAGAGGAATACCATGGAGATTTTATCCCCTGCCGGAAGCCCGGAAGCGGTTCGGGCGGCGGTGTACGCCGGGGCGGACGCGGTGTATCTGGGCTACGGCCCCTTCAACGCCCGGCGCAACGCCCGCAACTTTGACGCCGCCGAGCTGCAAGAGGCCATTGCCCTCTGCCACCTCTACGGGGTGAAGGTGTACCTGACCCTCAACACCCTGGCCTCCGACCGGGAGGTTGCCCAGGCCGCCCAGGTGGCGGTGGAGGCCTCCAGATTGGGGGTGGACGCCATTTTGGTGCAGGATATGGGCCTTTTGCAGGTGGTGCGCCAGGTGGCCCCCGACGTGCACCTCCACGCCTCCACCCAGATGACCATTCACAACCTGGACGGGGTGAAAAAGTGCGCCGACCTGGGGCTGACCCGGGCGGTGCTGTCCCGGGAGCTGTCCCGCAAGGAGATCTCCTACATCTGCGCCCACTCCCCCATTGAGATCGAGACCTTTGTCCACGGGGCCCTGTGTATGTGCTACTCGGGACAGTGCTTTTTCTCCTCCGTGCTGGGGGGACGCAGCGGCAACCGGGGGCTGTGCGCCCAGCCCTGCCGGTTAAAGTACGGCTGGGGAAAGAAGGCGGACGAGTACCCCCTCTCTCTGAAGGACATGTCCCTGGTGGGCTACCTGAAGGAGCTGGAGGACATGGGGGTGGCCTGCCTGAAGCTGGAGGGCCGCATGAAGCGCCCCGAGTACGTGGCCATCGTCACCCGGGTGTACGCCGACGCCCTCCGGGAGGGCCGGGAGCCCACGGCGGAGGAGCTGCGGCAGCTGGAGGCCGCCTTCTCCCGCCAGGGTTTCACCCAGGGCTACTTCCTGGACCAGAAGGGGCCCGACATGTTCGGCACCCGCCAGGAGGGGGAGGACCCCAGAGAGCTCTTTGCCCAGGCCCGCACCACCTATGAGAGCGGGGAGAACCGCAAGACCCCCGTGCGGCTGTACGCCTGGATCCAGGCGGGGGAGCCCGCCCAGGTGGCGGCGGAGGACGCCCAGGGACGGGTGGTCCAGGTGGAGGGCCCGGTGCCCGAGGCGGCGGTGAACGTCCCCCTCACCCGGGAGAAGGTAGAGGGCCAGCTGGGCCGCACCGGCGGCACCCCGTTCCACTGCGAGAAGGCCACCGCCCGGGTGGACGAGGGCCTTTCCCTCCCCCTGTCCGCCCTGAACGCCCTGCGGCGGCAGGTGCTGGAGAAGCTCTCCCAGGAGCGCGCCCGCCCGCCGGAGCGGAAAACAGGGGAGTACCACTCCGGGGTGCGGTATGAGAACCCCAAGGCGCCCCCCGCCCTCACGGTGTCGGTGCGCCGGGCGGAGCAGATCACCCCGGAGCTGCTGGCCCTGAAGCCGGAGCGGATCTACATCCCCTGCGACGAGGGGGCGGCCTGCCCCGACGCGGTCCGCCGCTGTCAGGAGGCGGGGGTGGCCGTGTCCGTCCAGCTCCCCCGCATCTGCTGGGACCGGGAGATGCCCCAGCTGGAGCAGCAGCTGAACGCCGTTAAGGAGCTGGGGGTACAGGAGGCCCTGGCGGGCACCCTGGACGGGGTGCGCCGGGCGGAGCAGATCACCCCGGAGCTGCTGGCTCTGAAGCCGGAGCGGATCTACATCCCCTGCGACGAGGGGGCGGCCTGCCCTGACGCGGTCCGCCGCTGTCAGGAGGCGGGGGTGGCCGTGTCCGTCCAGCTCCCCCGCATCTGCTGGG
>DVKO01000029.1 GCA_018715985.1 Candidatus Enterenecus avicola | reverse complement strand
GCAGTACCCGGAAACAGACCCAGAAAAACGGGCCGTGACAAAATACCCCCGATGTAGGAAAAGGAGCGTCCTGCATCGGGGGATATTGTTTTTTAGCGATATGGACACGCCGGGCGCGCATACACTGCCCCATGGAGGTGGTGACCATGTGGACGGCATGGCTTTTACTGATGCTCAACGGGCTGTTTTTCACCCTGCGCCTGGCCAACAACACCGGTTCCTTCCCCCCTGCTCTCAGCCGGGAGGAGGAGCAGGAGTGCCTGAAACGCATGGCAGAGGGAGACAGCGATGCCCGGGACAAACTCATCGAACACAATCTGCGCCTGGTGGCCCACATCGTGAAAAAATACTACACCCAATCAGGGGACCAGGACGATCTCATTTCCATTGGCACCATCGGCCTCATCAAAGGGGTGTCCACCTTTAAGGGGGATAAAAACGTGCGCCTGGCCACCTATGCCAGCCGCTGCATCGAAAATGAGATCCTCATGTATTTCCGCTCCCAGCGCAAGACCCAGGGGGAACTGTCCCTGTCGGACAGCCTGGACGGGGACCCGGAGGGCAACTCCCTGTCCCTGATGGACGTGGTATGTGTGGACGACACCATGCTGGACGACCTGGATCTGCGGGACTCATGCCTGCGGGTACGGGCCTGCGTGGACACCTGCCTCACCCCGCGGGAGGCCCACATCATCAAACTCCGCTACGGGCTCAACCAACAGGCCCCCCTCACCCAGCGGGAGATCGCTACCCTGTGCGGCATCAGCCGGTCTTACGTGTCCAGAATTGAAAAAAAGGCCCTGGAGAAACTGCGTCAGGCCTACGATTCCCACCCCTGAGGCAAAAAAGCGGATGGAGAAACCAGGTCCGTCTCTCCATCCGCTGTGCATTTGGATTTAATAGGCTGCAAACCCCTGGCCGAACGTTCTGCACTGCTCCAGCGCATCCCCGTCCGGGGTCTCGTTGACCATCAGGCCCTCCTCCTCAAAGAGGTTGGCCCCAGCGCTCTGGGTGCGCTCCACCCAGTCCCGCATCCACTGTCCGTCCCCCCAGCCGTAGGAGCCGAACAACGCCACCTTGCGACCGCCCAGCTGGCCCTCCAGTTGGGTGAAAAAGGGCTCGAACTCGGACTCCTCCAAATTTTCTGCTCCCATGGCGGGGCAGCCCAGGGCCAGCTTCTCATACTCCAGCGCCTGCTGGGGGGTGACGGCGGACACCTCCAGCAGATCGCACTCCGCCCCGGTTCCAGCGACGCCGTCGGCAATGGCCTGGGCCATCTGTTGGGTGTTGCCGGTCTGGCTCCAATAGATCACAGCTACTTTGCTCATGCTTTGTACCTCCTAAAATTCTAGTACTATCATCGTTCAAAAGCCTCCCTGGTGTCAAGGAAGGTGGCACGGCATAAGCCGTGGCGGGATGGATTGTCCCTGGGCAGCGTCAACCCCTCCGTCAGCCTTACGGCTAACATCTCCCCTTACACAGGGGAGCCGAGCGTGTCGAAAAAGTTCGACACGCTTCTCAAAAATGCAAGCATTTTTTCGAGGGGATGCAGCCCGCTGCGCGCATAATCGGGTCAAAGGACGACCCGATTCCACACTGGCGGGCTCCAGAAGTGTTTTTTTCGATGCTCATGTCCCCGAAAAAAGCAGATTTCAATTTATTTTTCCATCTTCGGATGGAAAAACTCTGCCGAGGGCTTTTTGACGATGCAAGATCGTCTGTCCTTCTTGCATTGACGTGAGGCTTTTCGACAGTCTGAGGGGCCGACCCATGGTCGGCCCCTGCAATGGAAACACAGATGTAGTTGTTACAGTGCTCCGTGGACCAACTCGCCACGGAAAATAACTGCCTTTACAGACAGATCCTGATTCAGAACCACCATGTTGGCGTCCTTGCCCACATCCAAGCTGCCCACACGGTCATAGATGCCGATGGACTTGGCAGAGTTGACGGCGGCGGCAGTGACCGCATCCTCCAGAGGAATGCCAAAGGAGACAGCGGTCTTCATGCAGTTCATCAGGTCGGTGACGGAACCAGCCAGAGTCCCGTCGGCCAGCACAGCCCGGTTACCCTTGACGAAGACGGCCTGGCCACCCAGGGTATACTCCCCATCGGGCATACCAGCCGCACGCATGGTATCACTGACCAGCACCATCCGATCCCGTCCCATCATGCGGAAGGTGGCCCGGATCACGGCGGGGTGCACGTGCACGCCGTCGCAGATAATCTCCACGTAAGCCTCCTTGTGGTCTGCCGCAGCGCCGATGACGCCGGGGTCCCGGTGGGCAAAGGGAGGCATGGCGTTATAGAGGTGAGTGACGTGGTTGGCACCAGCCTCAAAGGCAGCCATGGCGATGTCATAGTTGGCAGTAGTGTGGGCCAAACTCACAGACACCTCGTCCTTCACTTCACGGATGAAGTCCATGGCGCCCTCCAGCTCGGGAGCCACGGATACCAGCTTCACCATACCTTGAGCGCACTCATCCAGGCGGCGCAGCAGTGCCACATCAGGCTTGCGCAGCCAAGCTCCGTTCTGAGCGCCCTTTTTCGCCTCAGACAGGAAGGGGCCTTCCAGATGAATGCCCACCAGCTCGGCGCCGGGCACCTGGTTGGCCCGGTGCTGGGCGACCATGGTGCACACCTTCTCCAGCTGCTCCGCAGCCAAGGTCATGCCGGCGGGGCAGATTTGAGTCACGCCACGGGAGAGCTCGTAGGCAGCCATCTCCGCCAGCCCCTTGGGGTCTGCGTCAGAGACATCGGCGCCAACACAGCCGTGGAAGTGGACGTCGGTGAGGCCGGGAATGACATAGCACCCGGACACGTCCACCCCACTGTCCTGACAATTCTCTACGATCTTTCCACCCTCCAGGCACACATCCTTGACGGAAAAGCCAGTCTGAGGGTCAAAGACCTGTCCACCCGTGAGTCTCACAGGCAACCCTCCTTACGCAGAACGGAGAAGGCGGCCTCGTCGCCCACCACAGTCACATTGGGGTGCAGCTGAAGCAGAGAGGCAGGCACGCGGGGGGTGATGGGGCCGAAGAAAGACTTGTACACAATGTCAGCCTTGTCTTCACCGCTGACCACCACTACCACAGAACGGGCCTGGAGAATGGCGGCCATGCCCATGGTCAGAGCGTAACGGGGCACATCGGCCTCAGAGGCGAAGAAACGCTTGTTGGCGTCGATGGTGCTCTGGGTCAGCTCCACCACATGAGTGGGGCCCACAAACTCATCAGCGGGCTCATTAAATCCGATGTGGCCGTTGTGGCCCATGCCCAGCAGCTGCAGGTCGATGCCGCCCAGCTCACGGATGTGGGCGTCATAGGCGGCGCACTCGGCGTTGGCATCCTCAGCCATGCCATTGGGAACGCTGGTGTTGGCAACGTCAATGTCCACATGGTTGAAGAGGTTGTTCTGCATGAAGTAACGATAGCTCTGGTCGTGGTCGCCGGACAGGCCCTTGTACTCGTCCAGGTTGACGGAGCGAACCTGAGCAAAGGACAGATCGCCCTTGTTGTACCACTCGATCAGCTGCTTATAGGTGCCAATGGGAGTAGAACCGGTGGCCAGGCCCAGCACGCAGTTGGGCTTGACAATGACTTGTGCAGAGATGAGATTCGCAGCCTGACGGCTCATAGCCGTGTAGTCAGCACAGGGAATAAATCTCATAATGAAAACCTCCTAAATTACTATCCGACTTCCAAGAATGTGAGCGAAACCGCTCTCCTCCACCCTCAGATCGTCTGTTTTTTCCTCCCTCTGCCCGAGCCCTCAGGCCCTGGCAGGATCGGTTACTTATATCATAGCTTTCAACGGACAAAATAGCAATAGATTTCCCAAACTTTTTTCCAATTTGTTTCTCTCCTGCGCACATTCACCATTTTCTCCCTAGCCTGTCGCCGCATCCCGCCTCTGTGCCTGCTGTCCGTTTGATCGCAGCAGTCTCCACCACTGCCACCGGCAGGTTGGTGCTCTCCAGGTCCTGGCTGTCCAGGCTGCCCATGGAGGCGTTGGAGGCAAACACCTTGGCAGAGCCCTCACTGCCAAAGAGGATGGCCCGTTTGTCAAACACAGCCAGACCGCATACGGACACCGGGCGGGACGCCCCCACAAAGGCATCGGCGGTAACACGGTAGAAATAGCGCACATCTACCGTATAAAACCCCCGGTGAAAGCCCATGGGCTCCACATCAATGTAGGCGTACAGCAGCTCCGCCTTCCCGGCCTTCAGACTGATGGCCCGGTCAATGACGGCCTGAGAGCTGGCAGTCGGGTACAGGCGCAAATCCTCTACGCAGTCCTTATCTTTGCAGCTGTCGTAAATTTTTCTGGTGTGGATGCACACGGCCTCACGAATACCAGCGGCATCGCAGATGGGGCCGGGCTCAATCAAATCAGCCATAAATCATTACCTCCCGATGGTTGATGGGAACAAGAAAAGAGACTTTCTCCCTTCTTCCAATCCCATTGTATGACCACCGGGAAAAAGGGTGCAAACACCCCCTTGTCCACCGTTGGTGACAAGGGGGTTTGAATGTTATTGGGGCTGACGCAAAGCGATCTCATGGCGCTTGGGGCCGGTAGAGACAATGGTGATAGGCACCCCAATATGGGATTCCAGGAACTTCACATAATCCTTGGCCTGCTGGGGCAGCGCCTCAAAATCGGTGATGCCACGCACGTCGCACTTCCAGCCGGGCAAGGTCTCAAACACCGGCTTGGCACGCATCAGGCGGGGCGTTGTGGGGAACCGGTCGGTCACCTTCCCGTCGATCTCATAGCCCACGCATACCTTGATTTCGTCCAAATAGCCCAGCACGTCCAGGCAGGTCAGGGCCACCTGGGTCGCGCCCTGTACCATGCAGCCATACTTGGTGGCCACAGCGTCAAACCAGCCCACCCGGCGGGGCCGCCCGGTGGTGGCGCCGAACTCGCCCTTGTCTCCGCCGCGGCGGCGCAGCTCGTCCCCCTCTGCTCCGGTGACCTCACTGACAAAGGGCTCAGTGTTGGAGCCCACGCTGGAAGAATAGGACTTGGTAACGCAGATGACGTCCTTAATTGCGGTGGGCGGCACCGCTGCGCCCACGCACCCGAAGCCTGCCAGGGTATGAGAGGAGGTGGTCATGGGGAAGATGCCCAGATCCGGGTCCTTCATGGAGCCCAGCTGCCCCTCCAACAGGACGGTCTTGCCCTGGGCCAGAGCCTCGTGGACAAAGGTCACCGCATCCCCCACATAGGGCTGAATCATATCCCGGCACTCCAGCAGCTGCTGATACAGCTGCTCCACGTCCAACTGAGGCTTGTGGTACAGATACTGGAACATCACGTTCTTCAGCTCCACGGCCCGGGTCAGACGCTCCCGCAGCTGCGCCTCATCAAAGAGGTCACAGACCTGGATGCCGATCTTGGCATACTTGTCAGAGTAGAAAGGCGCAATCCCGCTCTTGGTGGAGCCAAAGGCCTTCCCGCCCAAGCGCTCCTCCTCATAGGTATCCTGAAGCACATGGTAAGGCATGAGCAGCTGAGCCCGCTCAGAAATAATCAACTTTGGAGTGGGCACGCCCTGATCGGTGATGGACTTGAGTTCTTCCACCAGCTTTACCACATCCAAAGCCACGCCGTTTCCGATGATATTGGTGACGTGGGGATAGAAAATGCCAGAGGGGAGAATGTGAAGTGCAAAGCGTCCAAAATCATTGATAATGGTGTGTCCCGCATTGGCACCACCCTGGAACCGGATGACCACATCTGAGGTCTCCGCCAACATATCGGTGATCTTGCCCTTGCCCTCGTCGCCCCAGTTGGCACCTACGATTGCTTTAACCATAATTACCTCCGCAGTGCGGGATTCGCAACCACGTACATGGATTTGCCTTATCCGCACGGCATTCTGCGTTCATTATAATATCATATCCCATTGCGCGCAAGTCTTTTCCGAATGCCTGCCTGATTTTCTTGCTCTGTACCTTGTTACCTCTTTACTTTCTTGAAGCGCAATGATATGATAGATGAGGCAATACATTGAGGTTTACACCAAAGAAACAGAAATGGAGGCTGCACTATGCAGAAAAACAACTCTGAGAATGCGGAGCTGCTGTATCAGGCAATCTTGTCTCTCTCTTCCCCAGAGGAATGCCGCGCTTTCTTTCAGGATCTGTGCACCGTGGCGGAGCTGCGGGCCATGGCTCAGCGCCTGGAGGTGGCCGTGTTGTTGGACAGCGGCATGATTTACAACGATATTCTGGAGCGCACTGGAGCGTCCAGTGCCACCATTAGCCGGGTCAACCGTGCCCTGCAATACGGTGCGGACGGGTATAAAACCGTCTTGCCCCGTCTGAAGTGAACCCATGGAGCAGTACACCACTCTGGCGGAGTACTACGACCGCCTCACTGGCGATGTGGGCTACGCCCGATGGGCTGATTACGTCGAACGGCATTTCCGCCGCCTGAAGCGTCCTGTGCGCTCGGTGGCGGAATTGGCCTGTGGCACAGGTTCTCTCACCTCCATCCTTGCCTCCCGCGGTTATCAGATGACTGCAGTGGACATCTCAGTGGATATGCTGAGCGTGGCAGCGCAAAAATGCCAGGATCAGGGGGTCCTTTTTCTCTGTCAGGATATGGCCCAGTTCACCCTTCTGGAACCGGTAGACGCCGTCATCTGTTGTCTCGACAGCGTCAACTATGTCACCCACCCCCAGCGGCTGCGCCGGACCTTTGCCCGAGTGTACCGTCACCTTTCCCCAGGTGGGCTCTTTCTCTTTGATGCCAAGACTCCCTTGGCCTTTGAAGATGCGGACGGGCAGACCTATCTGGATGAGGATGAGAGCCTGATGTGCGTGTGGCGGGCAGACTATGAAAGACGCCGGAGAATCTGTGGCTACGGCATCGACCTGTTCACCCTGCGCCCGGACGGAGCATGGAATCGGGAGAGCGAATACCATGAGGAGTACGCCTATACCCCTCAGGAGCTGGCCGACTACTTGGCTCAGGCAGGATTCTCCAATGTAAAACAATACGACAATCTGAAAATGCACGCTCCCACAGAGGACGCTCGGCGCATTTTCTTTGCAGCGCGAAAGGAATAATCATTTCTATGGACCAACTTGTACGAGTGATTGCCAAGGATGCCCCCATCAAAGCCACCGCCCTGTCTGCCACCCAACTGGTCGAGCGGGCCCGGGCCATCCATGACACCTGGCCCGTGGCCACTGCAGCTCTGGGCCGTCTGCTCATGGGTGCTTCCATGATGGGAAATATGCTGAAAAACGACGACGGCTCCGTTACTCTGCGGGTGCGGGGCGGCGGGCCCTTGGGCTCTATCACTGCCGTTTCGGATAGCCAGGGCAATGTCCGGGGCTATGTTACCAATCCGGCAGTGGATGTGCCCCGCAAAGCACACGCCAAATTGGATGTAGGCGCCGCCGTCGGCTGTGACGGTGAACTCACTGTTATCAAAGACATCGGAATGCGAGAGCCCTATGTGGGCTCAGTTCAGCTGGTAGGCGGCGAAATCGCTGAGGACATTGCTGCCTACTTTGTAGAAAGTGAGCAGATCCCCACCGCCTGCGCTCTGGGGGTCCTGGTTGCCCCGGATCAGACGGTGCAGGCCGCTGGCGGCTATCTCATTCAACTGCTGCCCGGTGCGGATGACGCTGTGATCTCCGCCGTGGAGCGTGGCATCGCCAAGGTGGGCGCCGTCAGCGCCAAGCTGGATCAGGGCATCAGCCCCCTGGCCCTTCTCCAGGAGGTATTGGGTGAATTTGAGCTGGAGGTGCTGGAGACCACTCCGGTGGAATACCGCTGTCAGTGCTCGCGGGAACGGGTGTCTCGCGCGCTCATCAGTATGGGCCGCCGGGAGTTAGAGGCTCTCATCCGGGATCAGGGCTGTGCTGAACTCACCTGTCAATTCTGCGATAAAGTATACCAATTTTCCAAAGAAGAACTGGAACAGCTGCTTTTAGAGGCCACTTCGTGATTTTCAAAAAAAGTTGAAAATAAGTGTTGACATTCCCCCCAATCGTTGCTATAATAACCAACGTCGTCTGACGAGCGACAGCGCAAAGCAAAGCGCAAGCAACTGGGGAGCATAGCTCAGCTGGGAGAGCACTTGCCTTACAAGCAAGGGGTCACAGGTTCGAGCCCTGTTGTTCCCACCAAGATGTTCCAGTTGGAATGTCAACATATGTGGCGCGGTAGTTCAGTTGGTTAGAACGCCGGCCTGTCACGCCGGAGGTCGAGGGTTCAAGTCCCTTCCGCGTCGCCACTTTTATGCCTCTGTAGCTCAGTTGGTAGAGCAGCGGACTGAAAATCCGCGTGTCGCTGGTTCGATTCCGGCCGGAGGCACCATTTGCGAGTGTAGCTCATCTGGTAGAGCGCCACCTTGCCAAGGTGGAGGTAGCGAGTTCGAGCCTCGTCACTCGCTCCACTTAAAATAGAAGCGGATCTTCCACTTCTATTTTAAGTGGAAGGTGCATATCATAGAAGTGTCTCTGGCGCCATAGCCAAGTGGTAAGGCAAGGGTCTGCAAAATCCTGATGCCCCAGTTCAAATCTGGGTGGCGCCTCCAAATCGCCGCAAGTGCCGAGGCGCTTGCGGCGATTTTCTTACCTCCTTCCCTGCTGTATTAAATGACAAATCAAATCCGGGTGTGGCGAAGCTTGGTATCGCGCTTGGTTCGGGTCC